>JAYVRT010000537.1:0-5338 GCA_043776025.1 Archangiaceae bacterium
GGGCGGGATCAACGGTGGTGCGCACCTCGAAGTCGTCACTGAGCAGCTCGCTCAGCGCGCTCAACGCCGCGGGCTCGTCGTCCACCAGCAACACCCGGGGACGCCGCGGCTCGGGGCCCGCGAAGCGCCGCAGCGGCCCCACCTCGGCGATGAGCCGCTGGTCGAGCGCTTCGGCGAGCCGGTGGGTGTCAGCCGCCAGCGAACGCAGCAGCGCCGAGTTCTCGGTGGCCTCGAAGAGCGCGGTGAGCTCGTCGGTCTGGGTCAATTCGATCGCGTCGCGGATCGCCGCCCAGAGCGAGGCGAGATGCCGCTCGGCGATCGGCCTGCGCGGGGCGCTCATTGGGCCGGCGGGTGCCGACGAGTTCTGGCTCTGATTTCGCTGGTTTTGCCCGTCGTTCACGCGCTTGCCTCGTGCAGGTTCAAAGCAATGCGCGGTCCACCCCAGATGTTCCCGGGACGCTCCCCTCCCGTGGGTGCACTGACGCCCGCGGCCCGAAGAATCTGCGGGGCGACGCAGTCATTGCGGGGCGCCCCCCTGTGCCGGTTCGAGCGGCTTGCCCCTCCGCCCTGAGGGGTCGGGGCGTAGAGCTTGCAGCCGTACCCGTCATGACCAGGACCTACGTGATCAGCGACTTCGCGACGCCGTCCCCCTACACGATTGGCAAGGGCAGCACGCTGGGTGACGCCCACCGGTTGATGCGCCAGCACCATATTCGCCACCTGCCGGTGCTCGACGGCGGCAAGCTCGCGGGGATCATCAGCCAGCGCGACCTCTACTTCGTCGAGACGCTCAACGGCGTCGACCCGGAGCAGGTGCCGGTCGAGGAGGCGATGACCAACGACCCCTACATCGTCAACCGTGACACCTCGCTGCACAGCGTGGCGGGAGAGATGTGGAAGCGGCGGCTCGGGTCGGCGGTGGTGGTCGAGGGCTCAAAGGTCGTCGGCGTCTTCACCACCAGCGACGCGATGCACGCGCTCGCGGCGCTGCTCGAGCCAGCCCACCGCGCGCGAGGCGGCGTCTGGCGGCCGATCGCCAGGCGCTCCGCGCCCGCTAAAGCCGGGTCGAGCACGCCCTTGCCCCGTGGGCGGCGGGAACGCTGAGCACGCCGGATGCATCGGCCAACGACATGAAAAAAATCCTCGTCGCCATCGATGGTTCTGGTCCATCGCTTCACGCTGCCCGCGTGGCCCTGGAGATCGGCACAGGACTCAACGCGGCGGTCACGCTCGGGTATTCAGTTCCTCCGGTGATGATGCCCGGCGAGGTGCCCTTCACCGTCGTCAACGACGTGGTCAAGGCAGAGCTCGAGAACGGCAAGCTGCTGCTCGACCGGGCGGTCAAGGAGCTGGGGGCCCGGGTGACGACCGTGGTGCTCGAAGGCCCTCCCGCCGAGCGGATCGCCCAGGTCGCGGAAGATGAAGGCTTTGACCTGGTGGTGGTCGGCAGCCGCGGCCGGAACGCGGTGGCGCGGCTGTTCCTTGGCTCTGTGGCCGACCGAATCGTTCACATCTGCAAGAAGCCGGTGCTCGTGGTCCGCTGAGCGGCCACGTGCAACCGCTGCGCGCGCCTACTTACAAGCGGTAGAGGTGGTGTTCGCCTGGCAGCAGGTGGTCGCCGCGGTTGCCTGGGTGGAGCACGCCATGTTGGTCTTGTTGAAGCTGGCGGTGTTGTCGATCTTCCCGTCGGCGCCGCAGACGATGCTGTCGGCGTTGCAGGTTGCGTAGGCGATGATCTCCTTGAAGCAAGCCGCGGCCTTGTTGTTTGCCAGGCTCGCTTTGCAGTTGTCCCGCGCCGTCTGGGTCGTCGGCGGGTCATTCGCGCAAGGAGACTTGCGATCGCAGATGTCGCCAGCGGTGACGGCGATGGCGCTGCAGGCGGTCGCGGTTGGGTTCTTGGTGCAGCAGGTGTTCTGGGCGACGTACTGCGAGACGCAGTTGTTGGTGACCTTGGTCGAGGTCAGCGCCGCGTCGGTCTTCCCGTCGGAGCCGCAGACCGCGTTGTCTCCGGCGCAGGTGGCGAACGCGAGCACCTCGTTGTAGCAGGCGCTGTTCTGGTTCGCGGTCAGCGTCGCCTTGCAGGTGTCGCGATCCGCCGGCGTGGCGATCGGGTCGTTCTTGCAGAGGTTCGGGCGCTCGCAATAGCTGGTTCCACACGCCCCCACGATGACCGCCATCGTCACCACCGCGCTCAGTCGAGTCAGGTTCATCGAAAGTCTCTCCTCCGCCGCCGCGTTAGCGCGAACCACCGGAGGGGGCCAAGGGCATTCGCGAGGTTGATCTTGAGGCAGAATGCAGGGGCCCCCTTGCGCGCGCTCCTGTCGATCTGCTTCCTCGCCCTGGCGAGCTCCGGCTGCAACTGCGGCGGGGCGGGCGCGTCGGCGCTCACCCTCACCGTGAAGTTCGAGAGCTCGTCGGCGAAGTGCGTCGTCGCCGGAGTGCAACTCGAAGGCACCGCCACCACCTTCCACAACGACCCGGCGATCGCGCGCGGCTCGAAGAGCTCGCTCGTCTTCGGCGTCGAGCGCACGGCGGCGATGAAGGGGAAGGTCACCCCCTTCGCGCGCGGCTACGACGCCAACGATTGCTCCGCCGTCGCGTTCGACTCGTTCGACGAGGTCGCCACCGGGGCGACGGTGAACCTCGACAAAGTCGGGGTGCAGGTGGTGACCCTGACGCTCAAGGGCGTCGGCTCCAGCGACGGCGGCGCGGATGGTGGCGCCGATGCGGGCGACGGCGGAAGCGGCGACGCGGGCTGCGTCTGGGCGACATCGGAGAACTGTCTCGACGGTGTCGACAACACCTGCGACGGACTCGTCGATTGCGCCGACCCCGGCTGCGACACCCTGGCGTGCGCCGGCGGGGGCAGCTGCGGGTTCCAGACCGACGGCGGCCGCTCCTGCATCCAGGCGGTGGAGACGTTGTGCGGCGACAACACCGACAACGACGGCGACGGGAAGATCGACTGCGCCGACACGGACTGCGCCGGCCAAGGCTGCAACGACGGCAACCCCTGCACCCACAGCGATCTCTGCAGCGGGACGTCGTGCGTCGGCTCCCCCTACACCTGCGCGACGAGCCAGTGCGTGAGCGCCGCCAACTGCGCCGGCGACGGCGGCTGCCTCTTCACCTACGCACCGGTCACCGCGGGCTGCGACGATCTCGCCGCTTGCACCCAGGGGGACCACTGCGACGGCGTGGGCATCTGCAGCGGCGCCGGCTACTCCTGCGCTTCCCCGCCGGCGTGCTTCAGCGGCACCGCCTGCGAGGGAGACGGCGGCTGCGCCTGGACCTTCAATGGCGTCGGCACCGCGTGCCCCGGGGGAAGCTGTGGCCCGGACGCAGGCTGTGTGCTCACGACCAGCAAGTTCCCCTACCCCACGAGCAACTTCGACCCTGCCTCGATTCCGGACGCCAGCATCGCGCCGCTGACGGTGTTCAGCGGCTGCACCGTGGAGTTCAACACCACCAACAACACTTTCGCCGACGGCGGCTGGTGCAACCAGGTCAAGCCGGTGCCGATGGTCTTCTCCCAGGACGGAGGAATCAGCACCACCGTCCTTGCGATGGAAGGCCTGACGATCGCCGCCAACGCGAACCTCGTCTTCTACGGGAGCCGTCCGGTGATCCTCGCGATCTTCGGCCCGGCCGACATCCAGGGCGTCATCGACGCGCGCTCCACTGGCGCAGGCCGGGTCGGCCCGGGCGGCAACTTCAGCGGCTGCGGGGCGCTGAACGGCCAGAACGCCACCGCTGCTTCCGGGGGCGGCGGCGCCGGCCATGGCGGTGCCGGGGCGCCCGGCGGAGGCCCAGGTGCGGGCGCGGGCGGCGCCGCCGGCGCCGGTCTGACGTTGCGTCCGCTGCGCGGCGGCTGTCTGGGGGGAATGGGCCACGACAGCAGCAACCGCACCAACGCCGTCGGCGGCGCCGGCGGCGGTGCGCTCCAGCTGTCCTGCTCAGCGACGCTCACCGTGGGAGGCACGCTCTCGGCGAGCGGCGCCGGCGGCCAGGGCGGAATCAACGGTGCCTCCGACGACAACGGGGGCGGGGGCGGCGGCAGCGGCGGCGCGATCCTCCTCGAGGCCTACCTGCTCCAGCTGGGCGCCACGGCGCGCCTGACCTGCAACGGCGGCGGGGGCGGCGGCGGGCGGGTGAACGGGTCCGGAATCGCGGGCGGCGATGGAGACGACGGCGCGCTCGCCACCGCGGCCGGTGCGCTCGGCGGCCAGCGGGGAACCACGCCGGCGGGAGACGGAGGAACCGGGGCCGCGGGAACGACGGCGGCGGGCGCAGGCATCAAGGGGGTCGGCGCGGCGGGCAGCGGCGGCGGCGGCGCGGGCGTCGGCGTCATCCGCCTCGTGGGCACCGCCGGCTGCGCCATCGATGGCGGAGCGCTCCTGTCGGGCGCGCTGTCGAAGTCAGCGCTCTGTCCCTGAACCGCTGCGGAATCTGGGGTAAGTGGGCCCGTCATTCACCCCGTCTTTTCAGGAGCAGCCATGCGCCCGTTGATCCTCGCAGTCGCGATCCTCAGCCTCCCGGCCTTCGCCGGCGGAAAGTTCAGCCTCACCAGCGCCGACCTGAAGGCCAACGCGACGATGGGCGACAAGCACGTGTTCAACGCGATGGGCTGCACCGGCGAGAACCTCTCACCGGCGCTGGCGTGGACCAATCCCCCCGCGGGCACCAAGAGCTTCGTCGTCACCGCGTACGACCCGGACGCGCCGACGGGCTCGGGCTGGTGGCACTGGGTCGTCTACAACCTGCCCGCGGCGACCACCGAGCTGGCCCAGGGCGCAGGCAGCCCGAAGGGCGCGCTGCCCGAGGGCACGGTGCAGGGCCGCACCGACTTCGGTGCGCCCGGGTACGGCGGCGCCTGCCCGCCGGAGGGCGACAAGCCCCACAAGTACGTCTTCACCGTCTACGCGCTGAAGATCGAGAAGATCGAAGTCCCGGCAGACTCGACCGCGGCGATGGTCGGGTACATGACCCACGCGAACGCGCTCGGGAAGGCGGAGCTGACCGTCAAGTACGGCCGGGCGAAGTAACCAAAGGGGTACGGGTCGATGCGCGCCGACCGCCCGCTGCGGATTCCGCTGCAGATCGGCACGTCGGCGCTGTCGAGCCTGGTGCTGACCGCGGCGTATTTCGTCCCCGGCTCGATTCTGGTCGGGGTGCCGCTGACGGTGTTGATCGCCCTCGAGATCGGCGACATCGGTGAGGCGGCTGGGTACATCTTCTTCCCCGGCATCTTCTGCTGCGGGATGGCGTGGAAGTACCTGGTGCGTGCCCGGGCGCAGCGGCCCAGCGACCTGCTGCTGATCCCCGGCGGCTTCTTGAT
>JAYVRT010000538.1:0-5337 GCA_043776025.1 Archangiaceae bacterium
CAGGTGCACAGCGACAAGGGGCAGCTGCAGTTCGCGGGGAAGGGGCCGATCAACTCCGACGATCGCAACCTGCTCGAGTACGACTCGCCCAGCGCCTACTACGTCGGGGACGTGGTCGAGGTGCACGACGAACGGCACGGCCGTGATCGCGGCGCCGGGCTCGAGCTGACCCGCTACCTCAAGGATCACGCGCTGACGCCGGCCGAGGCGGAGCACGTCTACCGCAGCTACTCCTGGGTGCACGGCGCCAACGACGCGCTGGTGCGGATCTCCGCCGAGCAGTGGGCAGCCCTGGCTCCCCAGAACGATGACGCGGCCCTCGCGGTGGCCCGCGCGCTCTGGGCCCAGCGCGACATCGAGGCGGCGCTGGCGGTGCTCGATCCGATGATCGCCGCTGGGGTGCGGCGGCCCGACGTGGTGACCCTCTGGCTCGACGCGAAGGCGCGGCGGGTGCGGCGGGCCGCGGCCCCGTGGCGGCCGATCGATCTTCTGCCGTCGATCGCGCTCGCCCGCGAGGTGCTCTCAGCGAACCCCGCCGATGAGCCGCTCAAGCGTGCGGTGAAGGAAGCGTCACAGTGAAGAGCGCGCGCGGCGTCGGGGTCGGGCTGGTCTTCCTCGCGGGTGCGGCCGGGCTCGCCTGCGCGCTTGCGTGGGACAGCCTCAGCCTCACCTTCGCCGGCGCGTTCGCCGCCGGCGCGTTCGTCTTCGGGCGGCTCGCCGATCGGCTCGAGCGCCCCCTGCTGCTGTTCGGAGCGCTCCAGCTGGCGCTGGGCGCCTGGGCGGCCCTCGGCCTGCCCCCGTTGGGCCAGGTGGTGCCGGCGGCGCTGCTCGGCGGCGCCTTCCCGGCGGCCTACCTCCACGTCTGCCGCGGCGAAAGCGGAAGCCAGGCGGACCTGGGGCGGGTGGTCGCGGCGGCGTTGTTGGGAGCCGCCGCCGGGGGCGCGATCGCAGCGTTCTGGCTGATCCCCGCGGTGGGCTTGAAGGCGACGATCGGCTTCGCGGTGGCGGTGACGGCGGTTGTCGGTGTCACCGCGCTGGTGATCGGCCGGCACGCGTTGGCCCCGGTCCAGGTTGCGCAGCTGGGAGATCCATCGACCCCGCAGCTGAGCCAGGTGTTGACCGGCCTGGTCGGGGTCGTCGTCGCGGCGTACCTGCTGCACTTCGCGTGGTTCAGAGTGCTCACCATTCTTCTGGGTGGGTCGGCCTGGTCCCAGGCGCTGATGCTCACCGCCTTCCTGGGAAGCCTCGGGCTGGGCAGCCTCTGGAGCTCGCGGCGGCGAGATCAAGGAGATCCGCGGCGGCTCTTCGCGTGGCTCCAGCTGGCCGCGGCCGGGGCGGTGGCGATCACCTTGCCGCTCTACACCCGGCTGCCCCACGCGTTCTGGGTCAGCCACGATCTGCTCGCCCGTAGCCGCGACACCTGGCCGGTCTACCTGGCGATGGGCTTCGGGGCTTGCCTCGCGGTGACAGCGCCCGGGTTCTTCCTCGGCGCCTCCTGGCCGGTGGGCGCGGCGCTGGCGCTGGGACCGGTCAACGAGTGGGGCAAGCGGCTCGGCGCCGCCACCGGCTTCTCGCTGCTCGGGGCGATCGCGCTGCCGGCGTGGCTGTGGCCGCTGCTTCCCCTCGAGGAAGCGGTGGTGCTGGCGATCCTCGTCTCGCTCTACCTGCCGGCCACCGTCCTCGCACGGCGCTGGCGGCCGATCGTCCTCGGCGCGCTGGCGGTGGTCGCCTTCGTCGCCGCCACCAACGGTTGGTCGAAGACGCTGGCGAAGACCGGCGCGTTCGCCGAGACCGGCCGGCCCTTCGCGAGCTTCTCCGAGTCGGTGCGGGCGAGCGAGGTCGAGCTCTACGTCGACGACGCGTCGGCGAGCGTGGTGGTCGGGCACGACGCGGCGACGGCGAAGCTGCCCTGGGTGCGAATCAACGGAAAGGTCACCGCTTCGCTCGCGCCCAGTGAGCTGGAGACGCCGTTGCTGTTGGGTCAGCTGGGGGCGCTGCTGGGCAAGCGCGAGCCGAAGCAGGTGCTGGTGCTCGGAGGCGGCAGCCCGTCGACCCTCACCTCGGTGTTGACCCACCCTGTCGAGAAGGTCGAGGTGGTCGAGGCCTCGGTGGCGGTGACGATCGCCGGCCGCACGTTGGTCGTCCCCGACGAGCGGGTGTCGGTGTCGGTGTCGACCGTCGAGCCGCGGGCCTGGCTCGCGACCGATCCGCGCAAGTACGATCTGATCGTCGCCGTGCCCGGATCCCCCTGGCTCAGCGGCGCGTCGTCGATGTTCACCGACGGGTTCTACAAGGCGATCGCCGCCCACCTCGCGCCCGACGGGGTCTTCGTCCAGTCGCTGCACTTCGCCGACAGCAGCGAGGCCCTGGTGCAGCTGTGGCTGCGCACGGTGCGCCAGACCTTCCACGCTTCGACCACGTGGGGCGGTGACGCGGACCTCGTGCTCGTCTCCACCCTCGAGCCGTCGACCCCGGACCTCGCCGCGCTCGCCGAGCGGATGGCGGTCCCCTCCGTGCACGAGGACTTGCTGAAGATTCACCTCGAAGGCCTGGCGACGCTCCTCGCCAAGCAGGTGCACACGGCTGAGGGACAGGTGGGCTTCGCCGGCGCGGGCTCGATCAACACCGACGATCAAAACCTGCTCGAGTTCGGCTCGGCGAAGGCATTCTTCCTCCGCGCCCGCAAGGTCGAGGTCGGCGATCAGCGGCGGCGCCCCGGGAACCACGGCCTGTGGATCGAGCAGACCCCGATCACCGCCGAGGACGCGCACGCGATCTACCTCAACCTCGCCGCGTTCCACCCGAAGGACGAGCCGCTGGTGCGCGCCGCCGCCGAACGTTGGCTCGAGCTGGCGCCCGAGGATCCCCAGGCGCAGACAGCCGCGGCCCGGGCGGCGCTCCTTCACGGCGATGTCTCGGTGGCGCTCGCCCGGCTGGGGTCGGCGAGCGCGATCGAGGCGACAGCCGGCTACCTCGACGCGCAGCGGGCCGGGGTCTCGTGCTGCCGCACCGTCTGGCGTGAGATCGGGCTGCGCCGGGTGCCCCCTCGGCCGCCGGCCGGTGAAGCGCGCAAGGCGTGGGACAGTCTGTGCGAGGCGGCGGCGCTCGAGGGCTGCGAGTGATCCGCCAGGTCCAAGGATCGCGCTGGGTCTTTCTCCTCTGGCTCGCGGCGCTCGTCTTCGTCCACCGCTACCTCTTCCAGGGCACGATCGAGACCGGCCGCGACATCTACCGGCTCTTCATCCCCGAGGCGGGGTTCCTCCGCGACAGCCTGCTGCGGGGTGAGCTGCCGCTGTGGAACCCGTTCGTCCGTCTCGGCCAGCCGTTCGCCGCGACGCTGACCTCCGAGGCGTTCTACCCGCCGCACGTGCTGCTGGTGCTGCTGCTCGGGCCGATCTGGGGAATCCAGGCGACGCTGGTGTTTCACGCCGGGCTCGCCTCGGTGGGCGCGTACCTCGCCTCCCGCCGCCTCGGCGCGGGCCGGTGGGGCGGGGTGCTCGCTGGAGCGTTCGGCTTCACGCCGCTGTGCACCCGGCTGGCGGGCTCGCTCCACATGCTCTCGGCGATGGCCTGGAGCGGCTTCGTCGTCGTCGCCGCGGTGAACCTCGCCCGGCGCCCGTCGCTGCGCACCGCCGCCTGGCTCGCGCTACCCCTGGGCCTGTCGTTTCACTGCGGCGCGCCCGAGGTGGTGCTCTGGCAGTCGGCGCTCGCGCTCGGCTTCGCGTTGACCGCGCGGGAACGGACGCGGGCGGTGCTCTTCACCGCGCTCGCCGGCGGCTGGTGCTTCGCGCTGGCGGCGATCGTTCTCTTCCCTGGCGCCGAGCTGTGGAAGGCGTCGGTGGTGCCCGGCGGCCAGCTCGAGGATCGTTACGACTGGAGCACCGCGCCGGCGCAGCTGCTGTCGATGTTCTGGCCGTGGGCCGACGAGAAGCGCTCCCCCGACGTCTTCGGCCGCGATCAGTGGCTGGCGACCTCGCTCTTCGTCGGCGCGATCCCCGGGCTGCTCGCGGTGCTGTCGCTGCGGCGGAACAGGAAGCTCCTCGTCGTCGCCGGGGTAGGGGCGATCTGCGCGATGCTCTGCCTCGGCCGGTTCTTTCCCCCCTCGAAGCTGTTGCTGTCGCTGCCGCCATTCTCCGGGTTTCGCCACCCGGTGAAGTACGCCTTCGGGCTTTCGTTCTGCGTCGCGCTGCTCAGTGGCCAGGGGCTGCGGCGGGTCGCGGCCTGGGCGCGGCACGATTGGGCGCGGGTCCGCCAGGTCGCGGTCGCGGTGGTGGGCGGGTTGGCGGTGATCCCGCTGCTCCAGGCGCTGGCCGGGCTGGCGCCGTGGCGCGAGGGGATGAAGTCGGGCGCGCTCTGGTTCGGGTTCGCGGTCTTCGCGGTGGGGTTGATCTTCGCGCTGCTCAGCGGGCCGGGGGCGGGGGCGCGGAGGGTCCGCGCGAGCCTGCTGGCGCTGGCGCTGATCGAGGTCGCCAGCGCCGGGGTGCTGATGGGGAACGTCGCGCTCGTCTCGCCGAAGCGGCTGGCCCAGCCGGGCTCGCTGGCGACGGCGATCCGCGGCGAGCCGCACGGCCGCTCGTCGATCTGGCTCGAGGGGGCCGAGTCGCAGGCGGCGGGCGCCGAGGTGAGCAAGTACCCGCCGCTGGACTTCATCGGCGACAGCCGGGACATGCTGATCGGCCTGCGCCCGCTCGACGAGCAGCTGCCGATGGTCGAGGGCTACGGCTTTCGCGAGCCCTGGCGGCTGGCCTACGCGCTCGAGGACAACCCGCGCGGGACCTACGACGTCTTCGGCGTCACCCACTACGTGCGCCACGGCGGCGCGCCGTTTCCCGATCTCCAGCCAGTCGGCGTCGCGGGGTGGCACGGCTGGGCGACGGCGTGGCGCAGCTCGACCGCGTTCCCCCGTGCGTGGATCGTTCACCAGGCCGCGGCGGTGAAGGAGCTCGAGGCGCTGACGACCCTGCGCGAACACCCCGAGGTGCTGCGGACCAGGGTGCTGCTGCCTTCCGACGACAGCGTGGTGCTCGCGCCGGAGGCGGCCGCCGAGGTTCCGGGCTGTCAGTCGAAGGTGCAGGTGGAGGAACGCTCGCCGCAGTCGTTGAAGTTCCACTCGGAGGCCTGCGCCCAGGGCGTGCTGGTGATCTCCGACAGCTACTTCCCGGGGTGGATCGCCCGGCTCGACGGCCAACCGGCGACGATCCACCGGGCGGACTTCCTCCTCGATGGGGTGGTCGTCCCCAAAGGCAGGTCGGTGGTCGAATTGGAGTACCGCCCGCTCTCGTTCCGATTGGGCGCAGGGCTCACTTTGGTTGCGTTGATCGGCCTCGGATGGGTGCT
>JAYVRT010000539.1:0-5330 GCA_043776025.1 Archangiaceae bacterium
GCGATTGGACGCGGCTGGCGGGCCCGGCGGTGCCGAGCGGCGCCTGGGCCGGCGGAGACGACCTGGGCCCGTACGACCTGAAGGAAGGATCTTCGCTGACGCCGCCGAACCTCACTCCGGCGCACCTGCGCGACTGGTCCGACGGCGAGCTGGTGCGGGCGATCACCACGGGCATGGGACGTGGCGAGCATCCGCTGTTCCCTTCGATGCCGTACTTCGAGCTCAAGGCCCTCGCGATGGACGACGCGCTCTGCATCGTCGCCTACCTGCGGACGTTGCCGCCCAGCGGCGGCGAAGTGGCGGAGCGCCGGCTGCCGTTCCCGTTGGGGATCATCGTCAACGTGATGCCGAAGCCCGCACAGCTCAGGGCGAGCCGCCCGGCGCCCGGCGACGCCGACCATGGCAAGTACGTGACGCAGATCTCCGGCTGCGTCTGGTGCCACAGCGCCGTCGATTCGCGAGGCCGGATCGTGCCCGACGGTGAGCTCGCCGGCGGCCATGCGTTCGTGATCCGCCCGCCGGGCAAGGGGAGGGTCTTCAGCGCCAACCTCAGCGCGGATCCCACCGGACTGGGGCCGTGGACGAAGGAGCAGTTCCTCGCGCGGTTTCGTTCCGAGGATGCGCCGGTCACTCCGGGCGGCTTCAACTCGGTGATGCCCTGGGTGGAGTACCGGGGAATGACCGACGCAGATCTCGGCGCCATCTACGACTACCTGCGCACGGTACCGGCGCGGCAGAACACCGTCGTGAAGTACGCGCCGCAGTGATCCTCCCGTTGCGAAGCTGGGCTAAGGCTTAGGCTCAAGTGAGCGGCCTCGACGCAGATCCCAGTGGGTTTCCAGCACAGGAGCGGCGCCGCCGTGGGCGGATCGCGGGGGTCCTCGCCGTCCTCGTGCTTGGCCCGGTGGGGCTGGTGGGCGCGCGTGAGGTGCAGCTGGCGATGGCGAAGCGGGACGCGAAGCTGACCGCCGCCCAGAGCGCCGAGCTCTCCCAGTTGCTGGCGCAGCGTGAGGCCGCCGCCGAGCAGAGCGTCGCGCGCTGGAACCAGGCCTCTGCGCCCGAGGCGTTGGCGGCGCTCGTCCCCGCTCAGGCCGAATGTCCGCTGGCGCTGCAGCCGCCCTCGCAGTTCTCCGCCGGGGCGTACGTGAAGTTCGCCACCCACGACGAGCACTTCGGAGCCTGGTCGCTGTGTCTGCTCCGGCCGGGCGCGCCCCGCGCCACCTGCGAGCGGAAGTACCAGGCGCCCGCGGAGCTGACCCAACTGCGCGAACGGCTGGCGGCGGGAGACGTCTACGCGTGGGACCTCGACGACGCGAAGGCCGCTCCCCCACCGACGGATCCACCGCACGCGGTGGTGGTGGTCGATGAAGAGGCGCCGGGGAAGATCGAGTCGGCGTTGGTGGGAAAGCTCTCCTTCATCCCCGGGACGCTCTCGGGGCACGCGTTCCTCTATGCGCCGGAGCAGGGCCGGTTCATCTGTGCCGGCACCGTCTCGGTGGCCAACTCGAAGGCGGTGGAGATCGAGTACAGCCACTTCGGCGACGACCCCTCACAGCTGCAGGCCCAGGCCGAAGCAGAAGGCCACGCCGCGCTCGAGCGGGACCTCGAGGTTCATCTGCGGTTCGCGCTGCCCCACGCCTTGCGGCGGCTGGCGGAGCGCTGACCGTTCAGGCCGCTCCGACGAAGGCGTCGGTATTGGTGCCGAGCGAGTACTGGGTCTGGTCGAGCTCGTTGCGGCTGAAGGACCGGGTGACCTGGCGGGCGAAGAGCTCCGCGACGCGGCGCTCGAGCTGCTCGGCGTCGAGGCTGGCGCGGTCCATCTGATCGCTCGCGCTCTTCAGGCCGGTGACGTCGAGGACGATGCGGGTCAGCTGCGAACGGACGAGGTCGGAGGTCAGCGAGCCCGCGAGCTGGGTGATCTTCCCCGCCGCCCAGTTGGCGACGGGCTTGGCGAGCGTCGAGGCGAGGACCTTGCCCGCGACCTGGCCGAGGATCCCGGCGGCGCGGTCGACGATCGAGTTGATGAAGAGCCCGGCGGTGCCACCGGTGAACGCGGTGATCGCGATCTTCACCGCGAGGACGGCGACGTCCTTGGCCACGTCCTTGAGGATGTCGCCGAACTTCTTGCCTTGCGCGATGTCGGTGACGACCGTGCTCGCGATCTTGATCACGTTCCCCACCCAGCCCCCGAGGACGTCGCCGACGAGCTTCAGCGGGTTCAGCGTCTTGAAGACCTTGGAGAGGAAAGACACGGGCGGGCTCCCTTTGTGAGTACCTGCCTACATTCTCGTGACGATGGGCCCTTGGGATTACTGGCGGGGCTGTTCGAGCGGCTTACAAACGGGCCGAATTTCCCGGGCCTTTGAAGGTAGCTTTGGCCAATGGCCTCGACGTCTGCGCGTCGCAAATTGAGGGGGGCGCTGCTGGCTGCCGCGGCGATCGTCTCCGGCGTGGTGCTGCTGTTCTTCATCCTCGTCCGTCACGTGCCCTTCGAGATCCCGGCGGACCAGCGTCCGCCTCCCTCGCTGACCCGGCCCAACGGTGGGCTCACCGTGCGCTACCTCGGGGTCTCCGGCTACCAGGTCACCGATGGGAAGACGGTCGTGTTGCTCGACCCGACGCCGACGCGCCCGCCGCCGAGCGCGCTGCTGACCGGGCCGCTGGTTCCGGACGAGGCGTACGGAGCGGCGCTCTGCCCGCGAGCGGACTTCATCCTCGTCAACCACACCCACTTCGACCACGCGCTCGACGTCCCGGCGATCGCGCTGCGGACGAAGGCGAAGGTGCTCGGCTCTCAATCGACGATCAACCTCGCGCGCTCGCGTGGCGTGCCGGCGGAGCAGCTGCAGGTGGTGCAGCCAGGAGAGCACCTGACGCTCGGCACGTTCACGGTGGACGTGCGCAGCTCGCGCCACACTGACATCGCGGGGATCTCCCAGCCGATGGGCGGCCTGGTGCCTCCCGACGCCGGGGCGCTGTGGTTCTGGCAGTTCAAGCTCGACCAGACGCTCGCCTACCGGCTCGAAGCCAACGGGACGTCGATCTGGTTCCACCCCACCAGCACCTTCGCCAAGTCAGAGATCGGCGGCCCGACGGCGGCGACGTTGATCGTCGGCGTCACCGGGGAGAAACCGACGGCGGAGAAGGTGAGCGGGCTGCTCGCCGAGGCGAGGCCGGTGCGGGTGCTGCCGACCCACTACGACAACTTCTTCCAGCCGATGCAGAAGGGGCTCGCGGCGATGCCCGGGTTCGATCTCGCCAGCCCCCGGGCGCTGTTCCTCGCGGCGAACCCGCTGCTGACGTGGATCACCCTCGACTACGACCAGCCGCTCTACCTGCCGCCGGACTGAAGGACCTGCAGCTGCGCCTCGAGCGGCGGGCGGAGCGCGGGCTCGAGGCGTTGGATGCGGTCGGAGAGGTCTTCGAGGGTGATGCCGGCAGAGGGGCTCCAGGCGGCGATCAGCTGTCCGAGGATCAGCGCGGCGGCCTGCAGCTCGCCGGTGCCGGTCATTGCGTCGACGAGGCACAGCGCGGCGGGCATCGAGTTCGACAGCGACCGGGCGGCCGAGCGGAGCAGGGCGAGCGAGAAGCCGGGGCTCCAGTCGGGCCGGGTGCGGCTCGCCGTCTCGAGGATCAGCTCGTTGCGCCGCGAGGAGGGCGAGGCGCTGACCTGCTTCAGCTCGGCGTTGGCGGCTTCAGGGTCCGAGGCTTCCCAACACGCCCGGGCGCGGATCAGCCGCACCGACAGCTCGAGCGTCGCCTTCATGTCCTGCCAGGAGATGCCTGCGCTGGCGGCCCGCGCGGTGGCGGAGGCGACGTCGATTGGCGCGGCCTCGTCGAGGAGGAAGAAGACGACCTCGGGGATGCGGGTGACGAAGTCGGCGATCCCGACGTCGAGCAGCCGCAGCTGGCCAGCCAGGTGGGTGGGGTTGGGGCGGTCTTTTAGCCGGGCCTCGAGCTCGGCGTAGAGCGCGAGCTTCTCGCCCTTCAACTTCGCGACGGGGCTCTTCTTGGGGCGGGGCATCGGCGGGCGACAGCCTACCCTCAGGTCAGAGTGCGGCGCCCCCGCGCGTGTGCTAACCGCAGTACCGCCGGAGCAGCTCGGGTGCACGCCGGTCACTGCAGGACGGGGTGGCGGGAGGAAAGTCCGAGCTCCATAGGACAGGGTGCTGGCTAACGGCCAGTCGGAGCAATCCGCAGGAAAGTGCCACAGAGAACAGACCGCCCGGTGTCAAAGCCGGGTAAGGGTGAAACGGTGCGGTAAGAGCGCACCGCGACCGGCGTGAGTCGGTCGGCACGGCAAACCCCACCTGGAGCAAGAGCCAATAGGGGAGCGCTTCCCGAAAGGGAGGCAAGAGTGGTCCGCTCGACGCTCCCGGGTTGCTCGCTAATCGAGGCGCGGAGTAATTCGCGTCCTAGACGAATGTGCACCGCCCACTGGGAAACTGGTGGGAACAGAACTCGGCTTACAGAGCTGCTCTGGTTTTTTCCTTTCATCGACGCGGCCTTACGAGGCCGTTCTGAGGCAGGGGGGCCCAAGGTGGGCCCAATCTGCACGGGAGTGGGTGCGCCGGCCCGGAGCTCGAGCGCAATCGTCCTTCAAAAAGAGCCCGCTGGGGCTGACGCTCGAACAGCCGAAGCGGAAGACGCGCACTCAGGTGCGCTGAGCCGGTGGCGCGGCGGAAGCGCTCGAAGCTCCGTCTTGTGACGGACACTTGGGGCAACATCGTCGTGGGCAGGTCCTCGTGTGCTCCCCGAGGGCAGGGCGATCGGCGCAGGATGGTTTTCACTTTCTGCGGCCGTGGCGAGTTACGTTGCCATATGCGTGAGCACCGCATTCAAATCTTCAAGTTGCTGACCTTGCTCCTCGCTTCCTGTGGAGCCCCCGTGCCAATGCGTGATGCAGGCTCCGAGGGCAGCGGCGACTCAGGTGCCGACCTCACCAGCGACCCGAAGCATTGCGGCAGCTGGGACCACGCGTGCCAATTCGCGAATGCGCAGGCCGAATGCCAAGCCGGGGTTTGCGGCCTCAAGGGCTGCAACCCCGGGTTCCGCGACCTCGACGGAGCGGCGGCCAATGGCTGCGAAGCTGCGTGCTCCTCGCTGGCGATCACCGCGAGCGGGAGCCTCGACTTCGACGCCTCTGTGATTCAGCTCAGTGGCCGGCTGACCCTCGGAGGCAAGCCCGCGCCGCCGGGAACACCACGAGGCAGCTTGGTCTTCGAACTCGCTGGGTCCAAGGCCCTGATCGTTCCGCTCTTGAATGCCGGCGACGCGGCCTACTCGGTCAAGCTGTTCGCGGGATACTACCGAGTCAGCTTCGTTAAGGC
>JAYVRT010000540.1:0-5329 GCA_043776025.1 Archangiaceae bacterium
CTGGGATCTGAAGACGAAGAAGGCGGTGAAGAACGCGGTCAACTTGCGGCACCTCACCGTCGAGGGGATCAAGCGCGGGAAGAAGACGTTGCTAGAGAACGACTCCGCGTCGCTGCGGGACATGGGCGACGGGATCCTGATGGTCGAGTTCCACTCGAAGATGAACAGCATCGACGATCAGATCGCCGATCTGATGCACCGGGCGGTCGACGAGGCGGAAAAGAACTTCCAGGGCCTGGTGATCGCCAACGACGGCGCCAACTTCTCCGCCGGCGCCAACATCGGCGCGCTGCTGATGGCGATCGGCTCCGAAGAGTGGGAGCTGCTGCGGAAGATGGTCGCCGGCTTCCAGCAGGCCAACCAGCGAATGCGCTACTCGGCGATCCCGGTGGTGGCGGCGCCGTTTGGGCTGACGTTGGGCGGCGGCGCCGAGGTGGTGATGGGGGCGAACGCGGTGCAGGCGGCGGCCGAGCTCTACATCGGGCTGGTCGAGGTCGGGGTCGGGCTGATCCCCGGCGGCGGCGGCAACATGATGCTGATGCGCAACGTCTTCGGCCAGGCGGCGGGCAACAAGGACTTCGACCCCCTGCCCTACCTGAAGAAGCTGTTCCTCTGCATTGGCACCGCGAAGGTCGCCACCTCGGCGGAAGAAGGGCGCGAGGCGGGCTTCCTCTCGGCGCAGGACGGGATCTCGATGAGCCGCGACCTGCTGCTCTCCGACGCCAAGGAACGCTGCCTCGGCATGGCCCAGGCCGGCTTCCGGCCGCCGCGGCAGACGAACTTCTACCTCGCGGGCCGCAGCGGGGCGGCGACGATCGACATGCTGCTGTACGACATGCAGCTCAACCACCAGATCTCCGACCACGACCGGCTGATTGGAAAGAAGCTCGCCACGGTGCTCACCGGCGGCGACGTCTCCACCGGCACCCTCGTCACCGAGCAGCAGCTGCTCGACCTCGAGGCCGAGGCGTTTCTGTCGCTGTGCGGCGAGAAGAAAACCCAGGAGCGGATCATGTTCATGCTCGAGAAGGGCAAGCCGCTGCGGAACTGATTACTTCAAAGCGTCACAGGAGAACTTCCATGGCCGACCGCGTCGTCATCGCCAGCACCGCCCGCACCCCGTTCACCCGCGCCAACAAGGGCGAGCTGAAGGACACCCGCCCCGACACCCTCGCGGCCCACGTGATCAAGGAAGCGATCGCCCGGGTCCCCGGCCTCAAGGCCTCGGACATCGAGGACGTGGTCCTCGGCTGCGCGATGCCCGAGGCCGAGCAGGGAATGAACGTCGCCCGCATCGCCAGCCTGCTCGCCGGCGTGCCCGACACCGTGCCGGGAATGACGATCAACCGCTTCTGCGCCTCGGGGGTCCAGTCGATCGCCCAGGTGGCGCAGGCGATCAAAGCCGGGCAGTACGAGATCGGCATCGCCGGTGGCGTCGAGTCGATGTCGATGATCCCGATGGGGGGCAACAAGGTCTCCGCCAACCCGGACCTGATGGAGAAGTTCCCCGAGGTCTACACCTCGATGGGCGCGACCGCGGAGAAGGTGGCGGCGAAGTTCGGCGTCGCCCGCGACGACCAGGACGTGTTCGCCAACGACTCGCAGGCGAAGGCGGCGAAGGCGCGCACCGAGGGCAAGCTCAAGGACGAGATCGCGCCGATCACCGTCAAGGTCTTCGACGACGGCGGCAAGGCCCAGACGATGACGGTGTCCGACGACACCATCCTCCGGCCGGACACCACGCTCGACGCGCTGAAGAAGTTGAAGCCTGCGTTCGACGCCAAGGGGACGGTCACCGCCGGCAACGCCTCTCCGCTGACCGACGGCGCCGCCGCGGCGGTGGTGATGAGCGAGGCGAAGGCGAAGCAGCTGGGCGTCAAGCCGCTGGGCTACTTCATCGACTTCGCGGTCGCCGGCGTCCCTCCGGACATCATGGGCATCGGCCCGGTGCCGGCAGTGCGCAAGCTGCTCGAGCGCAACAAGCTCACCGTGAAGGACATCGACGTCTTCGAGCTCAACGAGGCCTTCGCCGCCCAGTCGCTGTACTGCATCCGCGAGCTGAAGCTCGACCCGGCGAAGGTGAACCCCAACGGCGGAGCGATCGCGCTCGGCCACCCTCTGGGAGTCTCTGGCGCCCGCATGGTCGGCACGGTGCTGCGCGAGCTCAAGCGCCGCGGCGGCAAGTACGGCGTGGTGACGATGTGCATCGGCGGCGGCATGGGCGCGGCGGCGCTGGTCGAAGCCGCCTGAGGCCCGGCGGTCGCTGGCGACCGTTGATCGCGGGAAGCCGCGGCCGCCTGGCCATCCGGCTCCAGGCACTGAGCGGCCTTGCGGCTGCGACGGACGGTGGTCGCATGTGCTCTGCTGACTCAAGCGCTCCAGCAGGAGTCTCGTGCAACCCGAAACGCCCTCGAAATTCCGCAAGCTGGGCTCCGACAGTCCGCTCGTCTGGATTGTCGATGACAGCCCGCTCGAGGTCGAGAACGCCCGTCGCGCGCTGAGCGATGGGTTTGCGACCCAGACCTTCGCCAACGGCGGGGAACTGCTCGAGCACCTCGTCTCCAACCGCCCGCCCGACGTGCTGGTGCTCGATTGGCTGATGCCCGACCTGTCGGGAATCGACGTCTGCCAGTTTCTGCGAGGGCATTCGAACACCCGGGACCTTCCGATTCTGCTGGTGAGCCGTCACAGCGAGGCCGGTCAGATCGCCGAAGGCCTGGCGGCGGGCGCGAACGACTACCTGACCAAGCCTTACACCCCCGCAGAGCTGCTGACCCGCGTCGAGGCGCTGGTCCGCGCGCGGCAGCTGCGGGACCAGGCTCGGGCGGTCGAGCAGCGGGACGCGGCGGACGCGGTGCACCGCACCGAGCTGGGGTACCTCGCGCTGCTGGAAGGGATGCCGGATCTGGTGATCGTCTCCAGCCAGGGGCGGATCATCTTCATGAACCCCCTCGCCCTCCAGACGTTCGGCGACGGCATCAGCAACAAGATCATCGGTCGGCCGGTCCGGTCGATCATCCCCGCCGACGAGTGGGAAGCGACGGCGGCGCGGATGGAGCAGGTGAGCGTCAGCGGCAGCGTGCCAGCGATCGAGCAGCACCTGCTCGCGTACGACGGGAGCCCTTTGACCGTCGAGCTCAGCGCCCGCTCGGCGATCTTCGATGGCCAGGTGGCGATCGTCACCCTGGCGCGGGACATCAGCGAGCGGAAGAACGCCCAGCAGCAGCTGCAGGTCTCGGAACGGATGGCTTCGGTCGGGCAGCTGGCCGCGGGCATCGCCCATGAGATCAACAACCCCCTGGCTGCGATGCTCGCAAACCTCGACTTCGCCCGGTCAGAGCTCAAGCGCCTCGGCAATGAGTCGGCCGCGTTTGCCGAGATCGAACAGGCGTTGAGCGAGGCGACGGAATCCGGGCAGCGGATGAAGGAGATCGTTCGCGACGTGAAGATCTTCTCCCGCTCCGACGACCCCGAACAAATAGGCCCGCTCGACGTCCACCGGGTTCTCGAATCGTCGCTGCGAATGGCCTGGAACGAGGTGCGTCACCGGGCGCGCCTGGTCAAAGACTTCGGCCCGGTCCGACCCGTGATGGGCAACGAAGCCCGCCTCGGCCAGGTCTTCCTCAATTTGATCGTCAATGCGGTGCAGGCCCTGCCGGAAGGCCAGGCCTCGAAGAACGAACTGCGGATCACCACCCAGATGATCGCTGACCGGGTAGCGATTGACGTCCGCGACACCGGCTCGGGCATGTCCCCGGAGATCCTGAAGAAGCTCTTCACGCCCTTCTTCACCACCAAGCCCGTGGGCGTCGGCACCGGACTCGGGCTGTCGATGTGCCACGGGATCGTCACTGGCCTGGGAGGGGAGATCGCCGTCGAGAGCCGGGTCGGCCTCGGGACGACGTTCCGGGTGCTGCTGCCGTCGACCGCGGCCCAGGCGGAGCAGGCGCCGCCCCTGACGCTGACCCTTCCTGCCAAGGGAGGCCGGGGGAAGGTCCTCGTCATCGACGACGAAGCCATGGTGGGGAAGGCAATCGTGCGCATGCTCCACCCTCACCACGACGTGATCGCCGTCAGCAGCGGTCAACTGGCGCTCGATCGCATCGCTGCCGGTCAGCGCTTCGACATCATCCTCTGCGACGTGATGATGCCCGAGATGAACGGAATGCAGCTGCACGCGCAGTTGCTCCTGCTCGATCCCGATCAAGCGGCGCGGATCGTGTTTCTCTCCGGGGGAGCTTTCACCGCTCCAGCGCGAGAGTTCCTCGACAACGTCTCGAATCAAAGCCTCGAGAAGCCCTTTGACCCTCGGGAGCTCATCAGGTTCGTCGACGCCCGCGTCAATGCCAGCGCTTCAGACGCTGAGCCCCGACGAAAGTGACGTCAGCGCCAGCGGGCGCACGGCGCCGGTGCCCTCGGCTCAAGGGGCGATGGCGGCGGGCGGTGAGATGGGCGCGTCCCGGCGGCAGAACCGCACCGGCTTCGCCGACGCCGGAATCAGCACCACTGCGAACGGTGGCTGTGACGCAGCGGCGCTGCCGACGCCGGGTCCGGCGGGGCTCCACTCGATCACCAGGTCGTTGGAGACCTCGGCGACGCGGAGCACCGTGCCCGGCTCGGGGATGATCACCGCGCGCTGGCGATGAAGGCTGACCCCCAGCGCCGCCTTCTCGGTGCAGCCGAACGCGCGCCGAAACGCCGCCTCATTCTCGGCGAGGCTCGCGACCACCAGCCCTCCGCCGAGCAGCGGCAGGTTTCGCGGCGCGCGGACTTCGGAGCAACCGGGAGCCCACGGCAGCCGGCGAGACCCAGGCTTCACTTCGGGCGGCGGCAGTTGGGGGAGGACCTGGAAGGTCGGAATCGTCGTGTGCTCGACGCCGGTGCCCTGACGCAGCACCGGGCAGTAGTCGACGACCCCGGTGCTCCCCGAGCCCACCACCGGGAGCCGGCCGAAGACCAGCCCGGCGGCGACGAGGACGACGACCGCGGCGACGACTGCGAGGATGATCAGGCGCTGCACTCGAATCCAAAAGGTCAGGCGCCGGCCGGAGGAGTCCGGGCGGCCGTACCGGCCCGGGCGAACTCGACTGGGTTGACGTGGAGCAGGTCCCGGTCGGCGCCCATCTCGACCAGCCGGCGCAACCCAGCCAGCAGCGGGTCGCTCAGCTCCCGGATGTGCTGGAGCCCGTCGTTCAACGCTTGGGAATGAATGGAGGACATCGCCGGAGATCAAGCGCCAAAGGCTCGCCTGGGGCAAGTCGAAGCTACTTCGCCCGGCAGACGCCCGCGGCGCAGCCACACGACGAAGCGGGCGGCACCTGGTTCTGAT
>JAYVRT010000541.1:0-1673 GCA_043776025.1 Archangiaceae bacterium
ATCACCGCCACCGACTGGCTGTTGGTGTGATCGAGCCCGAGGAAGTGACCCGCCTCGTGAAGGACCACGCTCTCGTAGTCGAACGAGCCGTTGGGCCCAGCGGCGCACTGATCGGACCAGGTGACGTTGTTGTTCAGCTCCATGTCGGCTTCGACCAGCGTGCCCGGATCGTTGGTGAACCAGCCGGTGGTGGTCAGGCCGAGGGTGCCGGAGCTGTAGCGCCAGTTGCTCCCGGTGAGCCAGATGACGTTGTTGAGGTTGTCGCTGCCGTTGACCGCGGCCACACCCGAGGGCGTCGCGAAGGTTCCGGCGAAGGTGCTGTTCCAGGTGGTGGTGCAGCCGGTGACCTTGGCCGCCGTCCAGTTGCTGAAGGCGTTCTGCATCTTCGCCACCACGGTGGCGTAAGCGACGCCGCCGGTGATCGTCGAGGCGCCCGTGTTGTCGGGCGAGACGGCGATCTTGTAGGGGACGGGCGGAGTCGCCCACCGTTTCCCGCTGGGGTCCGCGAAGGCGACGCCGGCGGCGAGCAGCACCAGCGGAAGGGCGCGGAGCGAGCTCATCGCCCACCTCCCTTCAGCGCGGCGCGGACGCGGGCGAGGAACGCCTCGGCGGGCCCGAGATCATCCTGCGGCGGAGCGAGCACCTGCACCGCGCCCCGGTTGCCGTAGAACGCCAGGCCCTCGAGGTGGCGGCGCGCCCGGAGCTCGCCGAGCTTCGACGGCTCGAGGTTGACCTTGCCGGCGGCCAGCGTGCGCAGGATGTAGACGCCCGCCTCGTCGACCGCGGGCTCGAGGAAGAGGATCGTGTCCTCGCCGGGGCTGAAGCGCTCGGCGCCGGCGACGCGCTGACCGCGGCCTGCGATCTCTCCGCCCGGAGTCTTGATCAGCACCGAGGCGACCTTGGGTCCTTTGAAGACCTCGGTCACCTGCAGATCGGAGTACGTGTAGATCCGCTGGTAGCGCTCATCGAGCTGCGGCTGCACCTGGCCGACGCGGCCGCGCACGATCATCGGAGCGTTGTGGGCGAGCTCTTCGATCGTCTCGGAGATCACCGAGCTGGCGATCACCGCCGACGGAAGCAGGGCAATCGCCGCGGCGATCGCCCAACGGCTGAGGCGTTTCATCGTGAGACTCCAGGGGGACGACCGGCCGAAGTTTGAGTGCCAGAGTCTACGCCTATAGTGGGGCCCATGGCAGGTCGCGTCGTCTTCTTCGTGCAGTCGGCGAGCTTCGAGACCGCGTGGATGGCGGCGTCCCTGGGCATCACCTCGGCCGCGATGGGAGACGACGTCGTCTTTGTCTTCGCCTTCGATGCGCTGCGCGCCCTGGCTCGCGACCACTTCGGAAAACCGCTGACCGAACGCGAGGCGGTGGAGAGCGCGCGCGCCGACGGGCTCGGTGTCCCGACGCCGCTGCGGATGCTCGCCGAAGCGCGGGAGATGGGCGCCCGCTTCATCGCCTGCGACACGATGCTCAAGCTGTGCGGGCTCGCCCCGGCCGATCTCGGCAAGCGCCTGGATGAAGTGATGGGGCTGGCGTCGATCTGGAAGCTGACCGACGACGCCCGGGTGCTGACCTTCTAGCAGCGTGCGGCGTTTCGCCCTCTCGCACGCGCCACGAGGCAGCTTCGAAGCTTGGTTGGCCGCGAGTTCCCGGGGAAGGCGAGCGCGAGCG
>JAYVRT010000542.1:0-20095 GCA_043776025.1 Archangiaceae bacterium
CGCCCGAGGTCTTGCTCGAGGAGCTGAAGGCCGCGGGCCTCGAGCCCCACGAGTTCCTCGACCTGTCGCTCGAGAGCGGCAAGCTCAGCGCGGGCGCGATGATGGCGAAGGACCCGCTGCTCGACCCGCGCATGCCGCTGGCGGTGCTCTGGCGCAGCGCCGCGAAGCACGGCGGCAAGGGCGAGCTGTTCTTCTTCGGCTACCAGACGATCGAGTTCGGCTACCGGCTGAAGGTCGAGAAGGGCAAGTCGAGCTTGAAGCTGCTGACGAAGAAGGAGCAGGCCGCGGTCGAGAAGAGCAAGGCGTACAAGCAGCTCGATGCCCGGGTGCAGTCGAACCTCGACGCGCTGGTGGGGAAGGTGGCGCTGCCGGGGAAGAAGGCGAAGAAGGGCAGCGGCCGGTGGGGGATCAACCCCTTCACCGGGAAGAAGATCCGCGTCGGCGCATAGCGTTGAACCGCGGCATTTCGATCGGCGACAACACGCTGCGTCGTCGGGTGTCTGCCACGTCGTGAAGTGAGTTCAGTCCGCAGACGGCTCGGCGGCTGGCGGAAGCACGCCAGGAACAACCCAGCTCAGCCCGACCAGGAGGCTCGCCACGCATCGCATTGAACGGTCTTATTTCGGCCCCAGCGCCAGGTGGATGATTACCGTGCGCGGCGGTCGCGCGCGGGGCTGCCGCGCTGGCTGACCCAGCCGCCCGTCGCGGTGTCGAGCCCGGGCAGGGAGAACGCCGCCACCGCGCCCTCGAGCTGGACATAGTAGTTGCCGCTCCGCACCGCCGCCGGGCTCTGGGGCGCCGAGGACAGCGGGCAGCTCAGCAGCTCGGTGCCCTGCGCGTCGAAGGTCGCGACGACTCCGGTGTTGGTCATCGTCGCCGCCGCGGCGAAGACGCCGCCGCCCTTGAGCAGCACCAGGTCCGGCGCCGCGGTGAACATCGTCGCGCGCGGCAGGGGCACCCTCCAGCGGGGCAGCCCGGTGCGGGTGTCGTAGTCGTTGAGCTCGTACCGCGCCGGCCCGGCGTTGGTGGCGACGATCAGCCGCGTGCCCGAGAGCAGGCCTTCGCCCCAGGCAAACGAGCCGCCGGCTGGCGCGGAGATCTGAACTGGGCTGCCGGCCGGCGGAATCAGCAGCGAACTCTGCGTGCCAGAGACCCAGACGAAGTCGGCGCTGAACGCCTCCGCGCCGCCGGAAGCGAACTGGGCCTGGGTCTGGCTGCCGCCGGGGGCGAAGTGCGCGAGCTCGCCCGCGGGCGCCCAGCAGTTGGCCGACGACATCGAGAAGTCGCCGCTGCCCCAGGAGCCCAGGCCGTAGGTGTGGCCCTTCTTCGAGATCCGCCACGGCGCCGGCTGGCCGGTCGCGCGATCGAAGAGCACCACATGCGACCAGTGGTCGGTGTTTCCCTCGGAGACCTCGACGCCCATCCACTGTCCCGAGCCAAGCAACAGCGGCGCGCCGACGCCGAACACTGCCTGGCCGTTGGAGCCGCGGTTGGAGACGGGCAGGCCGACGGTTGGGTCGTGGTCCCACAACAAGCGCCCATTGCCCATGCTCCGGGCGGAGATCCGCTGCGGCGAGTGGCTGCTGACGAAGACGCGGCCGCCGTCGGTGTCGAGCGCGAGGTTGAGCGAGTAGCCGCAGCCGTACGGACCGCAGCTGGGGAGCGCAGCGCGGAACCGCTCAGCGCCGGATGGCTCGAGGCTCACCAGGTCAGTGTACTTTCCGTCCACCGTCCACTCGACGAAGTAGATGTTGCCGTCGAGGTCGACCACGCCGTTGAACTGCAGCTTGCGGTCGGGCGAGGGGACGTAGGTCCACGCCGGCTGCAGCGCCGCCGCCGCCCCGCGGACGCAGACCTTGTTCGTACAGACGCCCGGGCCCTGGCAAATCGACGCCAGCGCGCAGGTGTCGCCCTCGGGCACCGAGCGCCCGACGCAGGCGCCGCTGACGCAGACCTGCGCGGTGGAGCAATCCGACGGTCCGCAGCGGGCCCCGTCCTCCGCGGGCGCGACGCCACACCCCGTCGATGGGTCGCAGACGGCGACGCTGCAGCGGTTGCCGGGCGTCGGGCACGAAGACGAGCTGTCCTCGTGGAGGCAGCCGCTTTGAGGGTTGCAGCTGTCTTGGGTGCAGGCGTTGTGGTCATCGCAGTCGAGCAGCGTCGCCAGGCACTGCCCCGCGCTGCAGACACCGTGGGTGATGCAGACGTTGCCGGCGCCGCACGAAGCACCGTCGGGGCCAGGGACCTCGCTGCACGTCCCCCTCACCGGGTCGAACCGCGCCAGCTGGCAATCGGAAGGCGCGGGACACTCGGGGACAGGCTTCGCCTCGCCGGTGAGCGTCACCGCGAGCCGTTGCCCGGTGTCGGTCGCGACGGTCAGTGTTCCCTGCAGCGGGCCGGCGCTCAAGGGCCGGACGCGCAGCGAGACTTCGATCGACGCTCCGCCCGGGACGTCGAGCTCCAACGCATCGAGGACCCACGGCGCCACGACGGTCAGGCTCGCGTGGCGTCCCGAGGCACCCGTGTTGCGCAGCTGCAGCGAACGGGCGTTCTCGTGGCCGACCCAGGCGCTGGAGAAGTTGAGGGCTCCTGGCTCGGCGACCAGTTCTCCTGCCGCTCCCGCCAGCTGCCCGCCGCGGCAGGAAACCCCGAGAACCACGGCAAGAATGAGGATCCCCCTTCGCACGCCTGTGAAACCCCGCCGCCCGCGAAAGTAGGCAAACTGGTTGGATTTCCGGCGTGACGAGCAAGGGTCTTCTGGCGATGACCCTCGCGTCCCGCTTGGCTGTACCTGGGCGCTGCCCGCACGGCCACGGGTGTTCGGGCTGCCCTCTGGCGGCGCGCGTGAGCCTCGATCAGCTCGCCAGCCACTGGGCGCAGACCTTCCCCGCACGTCCGGCGATGGTTCAGCTCGACCGGGAGTTCACCTCAGCGCTCGGAGGCAGCGGCGACGTCCACGGCTCCGGCTCGCCGAGATCGATGCGTGACATCGCGAAGCTCAATGCGCTGGCGGTGAAGAAGGCGATGACGCTGTAGATGGCTGAGGGCACCGCCATCTGCACGTTGTCGAGCATCAGCGGCGACGCGGCGATGGCGATGGCGAGCATGGCGTTGTGCACGCCAATCTCCATGCCGATCGCGACGGCCTGTCGCTTCTCGACTCGGAACAGGCGCGGCACGAAATAGCCGACCGCGAGGCTGAGCAGGTTGAAGGCGAGCGCGGCGCTGCCGACCTGCACGAAGTAGCCCGGCAGGCGAGCACGCTCCTTGACGATGGAGGCGACGATGATGAGGACGAGGAAGACGAACGCCGTCGTGCGCACCGGCTTGTCGAGGCTCTTCGCGAAGGTCTCGCGGCGAGCGCGGACGATCATCCCGAGGGCGACGGGCACGAGCACGATCGCGAAGACCTGAAGCACCTTCGTGAAGCCGAGCGAGACCGTGCGCTCTTCGCCGATGAAGGTGGCGAGTGAGAAGCCCACGATCAGCGGCAGGGTGACGAGGGAAAGCACGCAGTTGACCGCGGTGAGGGTGATGTTGAGCGCGACGTCGCCGCGCGCGAGGTGACTGAAGAGGTTCGCGGCGGCGCCACCCGGAGAAGCGGCGAGCAGCATCAAGCCGACGGCGAGCGCGCCGGTCATATGGAAGCCACGGACGATGAAGTAGCAGCCAAGCGGGAGCAGCAGCGACTGGCAGACGAGGCCGACGACGATCGCGCGGGGGGTCTTCGCGACGCGGCGGAAGTCGTTGAGCGTGAGGCTCAGCCCCAGCCCGAGCATGATGACCGACAGCGCCAACGGCAACAGCAGCGTGACGAGCAGACTCTTTTCGAGGCCTTCCTCCATCCAGGACCGCGTCATCGCATACCGCTGGAGGGCCGCCAAGCTGGCCACCCCCTGCTTGTCGTGCGGCCGATGTGCTCCGGCGCGTGGTGTTCTTCAACCGGAGTCTCGTCGGTTCGCCGATGCCGGATCGAGACCGCGAGACACCGGCGCTGCGTGTAGTGTGCCGTCATGGCTCTACCGCCGGGCCCGAAGGCGCACCCGCTCACGCAGTTGTTTCACTTCGCCTACCGGCCGCTGAAGTTCTTCGAAGAGTCGCAGGCCGAGCACGGCGACCCGTTCATGCTGCGCCTGGCTGGCCACGGGACGTACGTCTCGTTCTCTTCGCCCGAGCTCATCAAGCAGGTCTTCACCGGCGACCCCGACCAATTCCGTGGCGGTGAGGCGAACGCGGTGCTCGAGCCGATCTTCGGCAAGAGCTCGGTGATGCTGCTCGACGGGGCGCCGCACGCGCGCCAGCGCAAGTTGCTGATGCCGCCGCTGCACGGCGAACGCATGCGCGCCTATGCGGAGCTGATGGCAGAGGTCACGCGGGCGCGGCTTGCGCGGATGCCGGTCGGGAGGCCGTTCTCGCTGCACCCGCACACCGAGGCGATCACGCTGGAGATCATCTTGCGCGCGGTCTTCGGCGCCGAGACGGGCCGCGAGCTCGAGCAGCTGCGCAAGAGTCTCCTCGCACTGCTGGTGGTCCCTCCCACGCTCTTCGTTTTCATACCGGTGCGTTACGTCGACTTTCCGCTGAGCCCGTACCGCTCGTTCCTGGTCAAGCGTGCGGCGGTCGCCCGGGATCTGCGCGAGCTGGCCGAGCGGCGGCGCAGCGAGAACTACGAGGGCAACGGTGACGTCCTCTCGCTGATGCTGTCGGCGCGCGACGACGAGGGTCACCCGATGACCGACACAGAGGTGAGCGACCAGCTGATCACCATGCTGCTCGCGGGGCACGAGACGTCGGCGACGGCGCTGTCCTGGGCGTTTGCGTGCGTGCTCGCCGACGAGCAGGTGAACGCGCGCCTGCTCGCAGAGATCGAGGGCGCGCGCGGTCCGAACGGCGCGTTGGACCCGGTCGCCGTCACGAAGCTCGACTACCTCGACGCGGTGATCAAGGAGACGCTCCGGCTGCGCCCGATCCTCCCCGACGTGGTGCGCAAGCTGAGGTCTCCGCTCGAGGTGGCGGGTTACGAGATCCCCGCGGGCGTCAACCTGATGCTGTCGATCTACCTCGCGCACCGCCGCGCCGAGACGTACCCCGAGCCGGCGCGCTTCAACCCCGACCGCTTTCTCGGCGCGAAGATCGACCCGAACGCGTGGTTCCCGTTCGGTGGTGGCGTGCGGCGGTGCATCGGAATGGCCTTCGCCCTCTACGAGATGAAGGTGGTGCTCGCGCAGCTTCTGCTCGGCGCGCGGTTCCGGCTCGTGGCACCGGCGAAGGCGGTGCGGCGGGGCGTCACGCTCGCTCCCACTGGCGGAACGCGGGTGATGATTGAAGCGGGTTGATCGCTGCCGAGCCGTGTGGCACGAGTGCGCGCCATGTGGGGGACTCTCAGAACGCGTTATCTCGAGCTGCTGTGCTCCGTCTACGTCTACAACGAGCACCGCGGCTACGGCGGGCTCGATCGGATCCTCTCCGCGATTACCGAGAAGTACCCCGAGGACCTCGAATTCATCGCGCGCGTCGAGAAGCACCGCGCCGATGAGCGCAAGCACTACGTGATGTTCAGGCGGTGGTTCGAGCAGCGCGGCGTGATGCCGTACTCGGTCGGCAAGTTCGGCAACATCGACGGCATCATCGAGATGTTCTTCGGCTGCGACATCGAGGCGCTCGATCCTGACGCGATCATTGCCAGCCAGGGCGGGTTCGCAAAGCTCTGCCGCGCCATCGCGCTGACCGAGCGGCGCGGCCTCAAGATGGTGGAGCAGTTGCTCGGCTCACCGCTGGTTCAGACCGATGACCACTTGATGAAGATCCTCAAGGTCATCGAGCGCGACGAGCCC
Source organism: Archangiaceae bacterium (assembly GCA_043776025.1). GTDB lineage: Bacteria > Myxococcota > Myxococcia > Myxococcales > Myxococcaceae > JAYVRT01. The sequence goes on from JAYVRT010000542.1 coordinate 5,835, forward strand.
TCGCACTGGGAGCCGTACGAAGATTGGATCCGCGCCCACGGCGGCCCCGACACCACCCTGCAAGAGCGCTTCGCAGACGCCTTCACCCAATGGGTGCTCATCCTCGCGAAGTTTCCCGCGATGCTGCTCAACCCCAGGTTGCCGCGGTGCGCTGGCTGGCCGGACGAAGGGCTCATCACCGAGGAGTCCTCCTCAGCGAATCCTCAGACTTCCCCGGAAGCCTGACCTCGAACGCAAATCTGGTTCGGTTGGAGTGACGTCGCTGCTGGTGTACTCGACGTTTACCCCGGCACTCCCTCCGCCTCTGCTGCTGGCCGGGTTGATGTACGAGAACGCGAAGTTGATCCCCACCGCCCACAGGCCGGTCGGGTCAGCCGCGCTGACGGGAGCGCGTGGACCAGGTTGCAGAGCGCGTCGTAGCCAGCGCTAGAAGGTTCGGGCGCATCGCGCGGCCAGCGGTTCCGGCGTCACTTCGGCGTTAGCCCTCGCCAGTATTGCGAGTAGGGTCCGCGCGCCGTCCGTTCTTCGCTGGGGAGATCGCCCGATGATCCGAGCGCTGTCGCTGTGCGTCGTCCTCGCGTTGTTGCCGTCCTGCGCTGCGCGTGGCCCGAAGCTGCCGCTGGTGGGGATGCACTTCTACAACGGCTACGAGGAGCGCTTCGGCGGGGACTTCCCCTTCACCGTCTCGCTGCTGTCGGGGGTCAAGCTCAAGTTCTCCAAGGCCACAGAGCTGTTCTCGGTGGCGAAGGAGGACCCGCGGCGCCTGATGCGCGCCGGGCGTTCGCTGGAGATCAGCAACAACGTGGTGCTGCTGGGCACCGTCCGCTCGCAGGAGCTGAGCAACGGCAGCGCCGCCGGCGTCGCCGTCTACCAGATTGCCTTCACCTGCGACGCCAGCGACCTCGAGTCGCCCGGAGACCTGCACAACTGCGTCGGCTACGTGCTGCGGGCGACCCGCACCTGGCCGGGTGAGGTCTACGAGGTGGTCAGCCCGACGATCACCGTCATCCCCGAGGGCGGCACCGCCATCGGCTCGATGAGCGGCGCCAGCGAGCTGACCTCGCAGTACACGATGAAGCTCTCCGGAGAGTTCGTCGCCACCCTGGTTCAGCTCGGTGCGGGCGCGATGCCGGAGAACTGGTCGTTGCCGCCGATGACGTCTGCCCCCGCGGCGCCGGTCGCTCCGGTGACTGCTCCCAAGGCTCCCTGACGGTCAGCGGACGATCTTCGCATCCTCGATCATCACCGGGAAGAAGTAGCCGGCGCCGAAGTCGCGCGCCAGGTGCACCGGGCCCTGCACCACGACGACGTCGCCGAGCGCCACGGTCTGGGTGGTGGTGACCGCGATGTCGTTGTCCTTGCCGTCCTCGGTGCCCGAGCCGTCGCGCAGGTGGAGCCAGTTCTTCCCCAGCACGCCGCTGGTGTACTTGACGACCTTGCCCCGCAGCAGCACCGGCTTGTCGAGCAGCGCTGCTTTCTGCTGGTAGATCTCCACGACGGTCGCCGCGCCCGGCCCGGTGGCCTTCGCCACGCCGGTGACCGGAGCGATCGCCGCGGGCGGCGGCATTCCAGCAGGAGCGGCCTTCGCCGGCCCGCCCGCCTGGGTCTCCGCCCAATTGCTGAGCGCCTCGAACCCCGGCTCGCCCGCCTTCGGGGCCGCCGCGGCCGGCGCCGCCTTCGCGACCTCGGCGTGAGGCGCCGCCGGGCGCATCCCTTCGATGCCGGGCGAGAAGAGGATCTCCTCGAAGGTGCGGTTGAGCGTCTTGCTCGCGAAGTTCTTCATCACCATCGGCTTGGTCAACGTCACCTCGGAGCCGACGGTGACCGCGGTGGTGGGAATCGCGGCCCACTGCTCGCCGGTGGCGGTGCTCAGGCGGAGGTAGGTGTAAGTCGCGGCGTCCATCGTCTCCAGCACCCGCCCGGTGAGCGAGCCAGCGCTGGTTGCGGCCTGGGCCGGCGGAGCGAACGAGGGGGCAGAGGCCTGCGCCGGCGCCTGGCCGGCGTCCCTGGTGCAGCCGACGGCGAGGGTAAGGACCAACACAGTGAGCAGTCGCATCGGAGTCTCCAGTTGAAGCTTCAAGCCGTCCTTCTAGTGCACTTGGGGCGGTTGCACGTAGACCACCTTCGCCGTCGAGCGCAGCTCGCTGGCGGTGCGCGCGTGCAGCGCGGTGAGCTTCTTCCCCTTCAGCGCCTCGACGAGCGTCGGCTTCGCCGTCTCGAAGGTGACGGTGGGGTCCTCGCGCACGTCGACGAGGCGAAGAATCCAGAAGCGATCCTTCGGCCCACGGATGATCGGCGACACCTCGCCCTTCTTCATCTTGTAGACCACGTCACGCCACTGCTCGGGCAGCTGCTCAAAGCGCAGGTAGCCGAGGTCCCATGGGTGCTCGGTGGGCGCCAGCTGGGGAAATTGGCTCTGGGCGTAGGCCTCGAACGAGGGCGCCGCGGCGAGCTCCTCCTGCGCCTGGGCGATGCTCTCTTCGCTGCGCCGCAAGATCTGCCACACCTGCACCTGGGTCTTCAGCTGGGCGGCGTGTTGCTCGAAGAACTCCTTCGCCTCGGCGTCGGTCACGCCTGCGCTGCTCTTCACCGCGTTGGCAGCGAGCAGCTCTCCCAGCGCCTTGCGCCGGTAAGCATCGAGCTGCGCCTGAAACGGGGCGAGGCCGGCGAGGTACTCCGGGTCGCGGTCGAACCCCAGCTCGTGCGCCCGCTGCGCCGCCAGCTCCTCGTCGATCACCGTCTCCAGCACGTTCTTCCGCCGGTCTGAGGTGGCCTCAGGGGGAGCCGCGGCCTGGCCGCGCTGGTGGTCCGGCTTGAGCCGCAGCGCCAGGTCGGCCTCCGAGACGGTCGCGCCGTTGACCAGCGCCACCACGCCGCTTTGGCCGAGCGCGGGCCGCGTTCCCCGCGCCGACAGCGCAAGGCCGGCGGCCGCGGCGAGAATCCACAGAGTCATTCGCAGCATCATCTCTCGACGTCCTGTCCGGCTTGACCGTCAGTGGCAGACCTTGCAGGCCTCGCCTTCGTCGCCGCTCCAGGGGTCATTCGGAGTCGGGTCGAAGGTCATCGCCTTCATGTGGGACTTCGCCGCCAGCGAGTCGTGGCAGCCCGAGCAGGGCAGCCGCGCCGGCTTGGTCTTCCAGGTGCCGCTGGTGGTCGGCCCGTGGCAGGTGGTGTCGCAGTTGCGCACGCTCTGGGGGAAGGTGATGTCCCAGTTGCGGCCCGGGTCGGTGTCGGTGTGGCCGATGGTCGCCGCCGGGAAGTTGAGGTTCGAGCCGAAGTGGACGCCGTGGACGCGGCGGGAGATCGGCTGGGCGCCGCTCCACTCCAGGACCGGGCCCTGCGGCTGGTAATCGTGGCACGCGCCGCAGAGGTCGACCGCGGTGTTGTTGAGCAGCTTGTTGTGCCGCATGTAGTCGACGACCAGGCCCTTGGTGTCGGTGGGGTCGGTGTGGCACTGGCCGCAGTTGTTCGCCGCGGGCTTCTCTTCGGTGGCGGTGCCGACCTGGAAGGTGATGCGGGCGACGGTGGGCGTCTTGTAGTCGGCCGCGCTCTTCGCGCCACGGTCGGCGAGCTCGATGTTGGCGAGGTAGGTGCCCGGCTTGAGGTCATCGACGGGGTCGAGGGTGTAGGTGATCTCCCCAGGGGCCCACGCGGTCTTCGGATCATTTTTGAGCGGGTCGGTCTGCTTCGCCAGCAGGTTGCCGACAGTGAAGCCGCCGATCACCTTCTCCGTCAGATCACCCGCGTAGAGCTGGGTGGCGACGAAGCTGGCCTGCAACTGGATCGCGAAGAAGCGGCCGAGGTTCCGGCTGCGCAGCGACACGCTGTTGCCCTCGGCGTAGGCGATAGCCCGCCCCTTGAAGGCGGGGAAGGCGTTGAGCCAGGTGATGATCTCAGGCTGGGTCGCGGTCGCCGGCGAGCTGGCGAACGGGGTCAGGTGGTAGACCGAGGTGGCGTCCGGCTGGGTCGCGAGCGCGCTCGCCAACGTCAGGGTGTTGCCGACGTTGGTGGTGACCAGCGCCGACTGACCGGCGCCCAGACCGCTGATGATCTTGAAGGTGAAGCCGGCCCACTGCTTGTCGACCCACGCGCGGGTGGCGTCAGTGACGGTGGTGGTCGAGGGCACCGCGGTGACGATGCCGCCCGCCGCGCCGGTGACCGCGTTGAGCCGGTAGAGCGAGGTGCCGTCGGGCTGGGTGGTGAGCCCTGCCGCCAGCGTCAGCACGCCGCCGACGTTGTCGAGCACCAGCGCTTCCTGGTTCTTCGCCGTGCCGGAGGTCACCTGGAAGGTGTAGCCGGCCCACTGGTGGTTTCTCCAGGTGGTCTGCTGGGCGTCGGTGAGCGAGGTGAGCGATGCCGCCGAGGTGACCCGGCCGCTAAAGCCGATCGTCACCAGCGGCACCGTCACGTTCGCGGCGATGACGAAGTCCTGGCCGGTGGCGTCGACCGTCAGCAGGTCCTCGTTGCCGTCCATCTTCAAGATCAGCGACGAGGTCTCGGTGGTGAGGCCGGCGGTGGTGACGCGGTTGGAGAGGTTGAGCGGGAAGACCACGGTGCCGGGGCTCTTGATGAAGGCGCGGGCCTTGGTGGTCAGCACCGGGTTGCGCACCGCGCGCGGGCCATGGACGAAGAGGTTCGCCGAGGTCAGCTTCCCGTCGCGCGGGGGACACCCGGTCGTCAGGCAGCCTTCCGGCCCGTCGCCGGCCGGCACCACGGTGGTGGCGTCATCGGCGACCAGGGTGGTGTGGTCGAGCGCCACCCCGTTCTCTTTGAGCACCAGGTGCACCACCGGCACATCACCGGCGACGAAGTAGCTGCGCCCGCCGGTGTAGCCGGTCATCGTCAGCGTCGCGTCGAACTCCTGGACGTTGCGCGGGTCGTTGTTCATGAAGTCGTGCACCACAGGGATTGGGTAGATCGCCGGGGCGACGATGTTGCCCGTCGCCGGGTGGCAGGTGGAGCAGGCGTTGTCGTTCGCCGCCGCGCCCCCGGGGTGGTTGGTGCCGGTGGCGAAGTCGACGTCGTCGTGACACGAGCCGCAGGCCGCGCGCGAGGGCACGTTCTTCCAGTTGTCGACCTCGGCGGTCGTGCCCTGGTGGCACTTGGTGCAGTTGGCGATCTCCGCCGGGAAGCCGACCTTCCACCATTCCTGCTTGAGGTCCTGGAAGCCCCAGATGGCGTAGCTGCCGTTGTCCGCCGCCTCGTTGACGGGTGTGGCGGGGTCATCCCACGTGATGCCGTCGGGGCCGGCGACGCTGGGGAGATCTCCGCCCGCGTGGATCTTGTGGATCATCACCTTCATGTCGAGGGTGTTCCCGCTCTGGGGGTCGATCATCCCCGGCGCATGGCAGGTGTCGCAGTTCTCGACGCTGCGGCGATTGCCCGCGTGGGCCTGGAACTCTTCGCCGTGGCACTGCTTGCAGGTGGTGGTGGAGACGATCGCCCGGCTGAGCGTCGAGGCGCTGCCGTCGGGGACGAAGTCGAGGGTGGCGGTGCCGGTGGGGCCGGAGCCGCCGCCGAACATCACCGAGACCCGGTGGGGGACGCTGCGGTCGTAGGAGATGATCCCAGCGTCGGTGGGGACCTTGGTCGTCCCGAGCTTGTTGAAGAACGTGTAGGTGTAGCTGCCGCTGCCGAGGTCGACGAGCGTGCCGTTGGCCTCGCTGTTTCCCTGGTTCGCCGCGGTGCCCGGGGGGTTGGGGTAGACGACGCCGGCATCGGCGACGACCTGGATCCGCTGGATGTAGGGCACCCAGCGCGTCGAGGCCTCGCCCGCGGGCGGCGGGTTCAACTTGGCGACGTTGAAGCTGAAGGTCTTCAGCCCGCTGATGCCGCCGTCGGCGGTGTCCTTGACGCTGAAGTTCACCACCACCGTGCCCGCCACGTCGGCGCTGGCGGAGCTGATGCTTGCCCGTGCGATGAACTTGCCGGTGCTGTTGAGGGCGATCCGCTCCAGCGCCGCGGTGCCGTGGAAGTTGGTCAGCCGCGTCGCGATGCCGCCGTCGGGGCCCAGGCCGCTGACGCCGTTGATCCCGTTGTTGCCGTTGCTGCCGTCGCGCAGCACCACCGAGGTGCCGTCGGTGCAGGAGATGGTCTTCGTCCCCGCGTCGGGGTTGCTGCTGATGCTGCAGGAGGTCCCGTTCGAGCCGTCGAGCCCGTCCTTGCCGTTCTGGCCAGGCAGGCCGCCGGTGATCACCGTCTGGCTCCCGTCGGGGCAGCGCACCGTCGCCGAGCCGTCGGCGTTGGCCGTCACCCGGCAGGGCTCTCCCGCGACGCCCTGGGCTCCGGTCGGGCCCTGAGGCCCGGTACAGGCGGCGAGCCCCGCTGCCAGCGTCGCGAGGAGGAGCTGCTTCGCCATCGAATGGGTGACGTTCATGTGTTCCCTCATGGGCGCCCGGATCAAACGGATCGGGCGCGGTGCTGGCCGCTGCTGGATTGCCCAGGGCCCAATAGCAAGAAACGGGCGCATCAGGCGCAGCAGCGGCAGGCGCTCGCCGTGCGCGCAAGCGGTGCAGCGATCCGAGGAGGGTGAAAATTCTGCGCCGCCGCGTAACACCGCGTCCCAGTGTGCAAATTGGGCGCGTGCCTTGCACACCGGCTCTGCTACACACCGACCGCGTTCTTCACCTGCTGCGATCACCAGCCTCCAAGGACCAGCTCGTTGAGAGCCGGAGGGTCGAGGGCCTCGTCCATGAGAGCAACGCGCATCGCAGCCGCCTTCCTTGCCCTCGCTTCCTGGGCAGCCTCGGCGGCCGACCTCGAGGTCCAGTCGACGACCTTGATCGGTGGGCGGCCGGACGTGGTCGATGGCCAGGTGAAGACGGTTGCGCCGCTGTACGAGCGCGTAGGTCTGCGCGCGCGGAACCTGCAGCTGGGAGCGCTCGAGGACGTCGCGGTGGCGGTCGATGCGTGGGGCGGGTTGATCCTGCCCGGCTCGCAAGGGTCGATCGGCGCCAGCGACGTCAACCTCGCCTTCATCGAGGGCAAGCTGTTCAAGAAGCGGCTGAAGCTGCGGCTGGGGCGGCAGTTCGTCACCGGCGGCACCGCGCGCGCGAGCTACTTCGACGGGCTCCTCGCCGAGTACAAGAGCCAGGCGGGCATCGGCTTGAGCGCCTTCGCCGGGATCCCGGTCGAGGCGCGCTTTGGCAACTACACCCGGGGCGACTTCGTCTTCGGCTCGCGGCTCTCCTTCGGGCCGTCGATTCACACCGAGGTGGGCCTCTCGTACCTCCACCTGCTCCGGCGCGGCTCGCTCGCCCGGCAAGACGTCGGCCTCGACGCCCACTGGCAGCCGGTCTCGTCGATCACCCTGCGGGGCGCGTTGATCTGGGCGATCGCCGACACCCGCATCGCCGAGCTCGACCTCGGGCCGCTGTGGCAGCCGACCGAGAACATCGAGGTCCTCGTCAACTACCGCCGCACCGCGCCCGAGCTGTTCTTGCCCCTGACGTCGATCTTCACCGTCTTCGCTGACACCAGCCGCGACGACCTCGGCGCCTCGGTCAGCTGGGCGCCCTGCCGCTGCTTCACGATGTACGCCGACGCCCGGCTGCTGTGGATCAACGGAGAACAGGGCTTCGACGCCGGCGCCCGCCTCACCTACCGGCCGAAGTTCAGTCCGACGACGTACCTCACGGTCCAGGGGCGGCGGCTGCTGGTCCCGTCAAACGGCTACCACCAGGCGCGGCTCGGCGTCCGCCACGTGCTCCCCGTTGGTCTGAGCCTCTCGGTGGACCTCGAGACCTACGCCCTCGACAAGCCGGTGCGCGGGCAGCTGTGGAGCTACTCCGCCTCGGGCACCGCCAGCTGGCAGTTCAACAAGTCCTGGCTCGCGGGGCTGACGCTCTTCGGCGCGACGACTCCGACGTTCGAGAGCCGCTACGAGGTGGTCGGCAAGCTCGTCTACCTGTTCGCGGCCGGAGGGGCCAACTGATGCGCGCTCTTCCCCGGCGACTGGTGCTCGCGGCGGCTTCCACCGGGCTGGTGGCCTGCGCCAGCTTCGTCGGCGTCTTCGTCTCCCGCGGTGACGCGATCAAGGTGCCCCACCCGCGCCACACCAAGGCCGAGGTGGACTGCGGCACCTGCCACGAGACGATCTTCGACTCCACGGATCTGACGACCCGCGATCTGCCCAAAGAGAAGAAGTGCATGGAGTGCCACAAGGAGGAAAAGGAGAAGGGCAACTGCGGCTTCTGCCACACCGACCCCGACCACCCCCTCGCGGTGGCGACCCGGGAGCGGACGCTGAAGATGAACCACTCGGCGCACATCGAGCGGGTGAAGGAAGACTGCACCGTCTGTCACAAGGACCTGCCCGACCCGCTGCGGACCTCGACGATGGCGCCGAAGATGTCGGGCTGCCTCAGCTGCCATGAGCACCAGGAGCAGTACGACAAGGGTGATTGTGGCGTGTGTCACCAGGACCTGACGAAGTACCGGCTGCAGCCGATCGCCGACTTCTCGCACCGCGCGGACTTCATGAAGAATCACCGGCTCGAGGCCCGCTCGTCCGGAGCGATGTGCGCCACCTGCCACGACCAGACCTTCTGCTCCGAGTGCCACGCAAAGACCGAGGCGAGGCGCATCGACCTCGTCATCCCCGAGCGCGTCGACCGCAGCTTCATTCACCGCAACGACTTCTTCAGCCGGCACATGGTCGAGGCCCGGGCCGACGAGTCGAGCTGCCAGCGCTGCCACGGCATCGACTTCTGCAGCAGCTGCCACGCGAAGAACAACCTGAACCCCGGCAACAGCAGCACCTTGAATCCGCACCCGCCGGGCTTTGGCGACGGCAGCCAGCACGGCCGCGAAGCGCGACGCGACATCGTCGGCTGCGCCGCCTGCCATGACCAGGGCGCGGCGAGCATCTGCGTCAGCTGCCACAAGGTCGGCGGCGTCGGCGGCACTCCACACCCGCCCAGCTGGATGCTGCGTCACCGCAAAGAGGAGGAGAGCCGCAATGCGATGTGCCAAGTCTGCCATCTGTAAGCGGCCAACCTCGATGCCCTCTTTCTTGCGACGCTTCACGGTTGTCGCCGCGGTGCTGACGCTCGGCGCCGGCTGTGGGGTGATGCGGCCCGGCAGCTACGAGGAGATCTGCCCCTCGTATGACGTGACGATTCAGCCGATCCTCCAGGCCCGGTGCACCGGCTGCCACAGCGGCGCTGACGCGGGCTCGGGTTACGTCATCGGCGAGCACGCGCTCACCGTCTCCCGCAGCGACGACGGGACGCCGCGGGTCGCGCCGGGCGACGCCGAGTCTTTGCTGCTGCGGGCGGCGCACGGCACGTTGATGGGACACGCGGCGATTGGAGCCGACGAGTCCGCGGTGCTCGACAGCTGGGTGGTGCGGTGCCGGGGAGCGCCGCGACCGCACCAGTTCCACCCTGTGGGTTGGGCGACCTCCACCGACCCCGAGCAGTTCCACGGCGTCACCCTGCGCGATGCGGGCTACGTCCTCACTGCGTGCAAGGAGTGCCACGGCGAGGACCTGCGCGGCGGCAAGGCGAACGTCGACTGCGCCACCTGCCACAAGGAGAAGAACGGCCCGCTCGCCTGCGACACCTGCCACGGGGACAAAGACTCTCCCGCCCCTCCGAAGAGCCTCGACGGCAAGCGGCTCACCACCGCGCTCGGCGTCGGCGCCCACCGGTCCCACGTCAAGGACGGGCCGGTGCACAAGGCCTTCGACTGCACCGTCTGTCACCAGGAAGTGAAGGACGCCGAGGACGACGGCCACTACCGGCGCAACGGGAAGTTCTCCCTCGGCCCCGCGGTGGTGGTGCTCAAGGGCGTCGACGGCGGGACGGCGAGCTGGGATCGCGCCACCGCGACCTGCACCAACGTCGCCTGTCACGCGCCGAGCAAGGCCGACACCTCGTCCTCGAAGTTCGATCCGGTGTGGACGAAGGTCGGCACCGGCGCGCTCAAGTGCGGCGGCTGCCACGGCTTCCCGCCCTCGAACCACACCGACAACCGCTGCCAGCTGTGCCACGCGGCGGGCTACGCTGACGGCGGGGTGGACCTGGCGCTGCACCTCAACGGCAAGGTCGACCTGAAGAACGGCGGAGAGAAGTGCGACTCCTGCCACTCCGGTCCCGACAGCCCGTTCTTCATCGACCTGTTGGGCCGCACCGCCGCCGCGGGGGTGAAGACGGTGGGCGCGCACGACGCGCACCTGCACGCCAACCGGCTGCGCGGGCCGCTGGCCTGCAACGACTGCCACGTGGTTCCCACGAAGGTCGACTCTCCCGGGCACGTGGACCATGCGCCACCGGCGATCGTCTTCCCCGCGGGCCTGGGCAGCCTGGCGTTCAGCGAGGGCGCGATGCCGGTCTACAACGCGGCCAACGCCACCTGCGGCAGCGTCTACTGCCACGGCGGCGGCGTCTACCCGTACACCGACACCGCGCCGACCTTGAACCGCACCCCGAGCTGGACCGGTGGTCCCAGCCAGGCGGCCTGCGGCACCTGCCACGGATTCCCGCCGAAGGATGGCAGCCTCGGACACACCTTCGCGCTGACCAACCCGTGCTCGCTGTGCCATGGCGGCTCGGTGCGGTCCGACGGCGGCATCATCTTCTCGACCCTGCCCGACGGCGGCCTGACGTCGAAGCACCTCGACGGGAAGATCACCGCCGCCCAGTAGCCGCCCCGCTGCGCGCAGGCGCGGGGGCGGTTAGTGTTTTTTGCGCTTGCTCCGCTCCAGCCCCACTTGGCAACAACCCCAGTTGCTGCAGAAGGCCTGGGCGTTGCCAGTGGCGCGGCGGTACTCCCCGTTGCTGTCGCAGAGCATCGTCTCCATCTGCGGGCCGACCAGCGTCGCCAACGTGCTTCGCTCGGTGCAGGTGCGCACCGGCCGAAACCCGCTGCGCGGCTTCGGGCTCCGGGCGATGAGCCTCGACCAGTTGGTACGCGAATCGGCCGAGGTCATGCCGTCCGGGTGGCGGGTGGCCGCGGTGCGGCCGCAATCGGTCGAACAGCTGCGGGTCGAACTGGGCGCCTCCAACGACGAACGCCGGCGCTACGTCATCAACTTCTCCCGGGCGCCGCTGTTTGGCGGGGGCGGCGGACACCACTCGCCGCTGGGTGGCTACCTCGAGGAGGAAGACCTCGCCTTCGTGCTCGACGTGAACGCCGGCTTCGGGCCCTGGCTGGTGAGCGCGGAGCGGCTGTTCGAGGCGATGAACACCCGCACCGATGGGTCGACGGGGCTGACCCGTGGGCTGGCGCGGTTCGAGACCGGAATCACGCTCTAAAGTGGGCGCACATCAGTCAGCAGAGACGCCATGCTGACCGCGCGGATTCCGTTCTCGAGGACGAAGGTACGTTCTCCTGCGTGAATGACGTCCAGTGAATCGAGCCTCAGGTCATCGATCGCGACGCGCATCGACTTCGTCACGACCGGAGCATCGGAGAGCTTGATCTCGAACCCCAGTCGTCGCCCGCCGGCGATCACCAGCAAGTCGAGTTCGGCTCCCGAGTGCGTCGCCCAGTAGAAGCACTGGTCCGCCCGCGCCCGCAGTCGAGCGACGACCTGGGAAATGCAGAAGCCCTCCCAGCTGGCGCCGACGAGCGGGTGGCGTTGAAGCTGGGCGCGCGTGTCGATGTCGAGCAGGGTGTGGAGCACTCCGCTGTCGGCGATGAAGACCTTCGGTGCCTTCACCTGCCGCTTGGTCAGGTTTTCGTGCCAGGGCTTGAGCTCACGCACCACGAAGGTCCCGACGAGGAGGTCGAGGTAGCGTCGAACGGTGGTGTCCGCGACCGCCAGCGCACGCCCCAGCTCTGAGCTGTTGAGGGTCTGGCCGTGTACGTGCGCGAGCATCGACCAGAAGCGGCCCATCGTCGCCGCCGGGATGCCCAGGCCCAGCTGAGCCAGGTCACGTTCGAGGAACGTCTGAACGAAGTTGCGTCGCCAGGTCGCGCTCGAGAGGTCGCTGCGTTCCGTGAACGCCCGGGGGAAGCCCCCGCGCAGCCAGAGCCGCTGAAGGGCCGAGGGCCCCACCTCACGCAGGTCGAGCGGCGGCAGGGCGTGAAACGCGACACGGCCCGCGAGCGTCTCCGAAGACTGCCGCAGCAACTCCGGGGCGGCGCTGCCCAACACCAGGAACCGAGCACCCGTGGGTCGATCGGCGAGCACCCGCAGCGCCGGAAACAGCTCGGGACGACGCTGCACTTCGTCGAGAACCACCAGCCCCTTCAGCGGGCCAAGCGTCAGGGCCGGATGGATGAGGCTTCGCAGGTCCGGCTCGTGCTCGAGGTCGAAGAAGGTCGTCGGCGGGCGCGCCAGCCGAGCGACCTCACGGGCGAGGGTGCTCTTGCCCACCTGCCTCGCGCCCTGCAGCGCCACCACCGGAAACTGACGCAACAGAGAGCGCACGGTCTCCAGGTGCTCGCGGCGCTCGATCATGCCTCGATGGTACATTAAAAAATCGACATTAGATACCGAGTTTTCAATGATGATGTGGGCGGGTCACCAACGCCAACTGGCGCCCAGCGAGCCGACCATGCGCAGGTAGCTCAGGTTGTTGGTCGGCAGCCGGTTGAAATAAACGGCGTACCGCAGGTCGAGATCGAAGTGCGCGCCCAGCGGGTGCACCAGCTTCAGCGAGCCCATCGTAGCGTTCTCGTCGTCTTCCTGCAGCGAGATGGTGCAGCTGCTGAGGCAGACGCCGTCTGGGTACTGGGCGATCTGCACCGCGGCCGAGGCGAGCAGGGTGAAGTCCAGCGGCAGGCGGAACCCGGCGTTGCCGGCGAAGCGGTGGCGGCGGAATGTCTCTCCGTAGCTGTTGCTCGACAGGTCGAGGTACGAGTACTGGACGGTGAGCAGAAACGGCCCGCGGTAGGTGTAGCCGAGGCCGACCGAGAAGAACGTGTCCTGCCGCGCCCGCGGCGGCTCCTCGACGACGCAGGTCATCTTGTCCACCGGGTCCAACTGGCAGGCGTCGGCGTTGTGCTTCTGCGGCTCGGCATCGCCGTGGAGGAAGACCTGGTGGCGCTTGTTGAACTTGTACTTCGCGGTCGCGCCGAACGACGGCGCGGCGTAGCTGGAGCCGAACGCGTTCCAGTAGAGGAAGCGGTGGAAGCCGCCGTGGGCGCGCACGCTCACCGACGGGTCGGGGGTGAACTCGAGGTACGCCTCGGCGGCGAGGTCGGTGTATTCCCGCTCGGCGCCGCGCCGGTCGCGCGCACGGACGGTGGCGCCGGCCGAGAGGCTCTGGCTCAAGAAGAGCGTGCCGTCGAGGGTGGCCGATTGCACCTCGGTGTCCTGGCTGGCGAAGCTCAAGAACTTCCGGCCGCCGAACTCGTAGGCGCCGTAGAGCTGGGCGCGCTCTCCGCCGATGACGCCACTCAAGGCGACGATCGCCGCGCCGAACGCGTCATAGGGCGTCGCGGTCCCCGGAGAGGTGAAGTCGCGCGAGGGGTTGGAGTCGACCCCCAGCCCCAGCCACACGCGCGCGTCGCCCTTGAAGTCCCAGGCCTGGGACGAAGTGGCTCCGAGCGCCAGCAGCATGCAGAGCGTGCGTCGCACCCTGCGACGGAACTTACGCGGAACCCGAAGGGGCCGGCGGCCGTTCTTCCCGGGTCGTTACTGCTTCGCCATCCCGAAGATGCCGGGGTCCTTGAAGCTGCTGCTGGTCGCCGGGGTGGTCTCGCGGTAGCTCAAGTTGCTGCCGGTGACGCAGTAGTCGAAGGTCCGGCCCGCGTCGGTCAGCGTGAAGCTGTTGCCCGAGGCGAGGTAGGGGTCGGTGCCGATCGCCGCCAGCGGCTTGGTGAGGGTGCAGACGCAGGCGTTCGAAGTGGTGTTGAAGGTGCACGCGCCCGACAGGCCGTAGCCGCTGAGCGCGGAGCTGATGAGCGGGCAGGTCGAGGCGTTGCCGCAGTTCGTCCCGGTGATGCTCGCCGAGAAGTTGACCCCGCCGACGACCGACCGGGCGACGTTGCTGGCGGTGAAGATTCCGCACCCGCGGATGGTGCCCGACTTCTGCGAGACGCTCGTGGTTCCGGCGCCGCAGGCCTGCTCCGCCGCCGAGACCACCTGGGCGAACTCGGCGTTGTCGACGCAGCCTGAGCTGTAGAAGTACGTGCCCGGCAGGGAGCCGCCGCACGCGGTGAAGGTCGGGCAGCCGGCATCCGGGAAGGTCAAGTTCACCAGCGCCGGAGCGCCGCCGTCGCTGAGGGTACAGCCGATGGGGACGCCCGCGTCGTTGACGGCGCTGCCGCCGCCGCTGCCGCCCGCCGTGCCGCCGCCACTGCCGCCC
>JAYVRT010000543.1:0-1671 GCA_043776025.1 Archangiaceae bacterium
ACGCTCCGGGAACCGATCTGCAACACGCCGATGTTCGCGCTGACTCCGTCGGTGACGACCCCTTCGATCGCGACCGCCTGGCCAATCACCGCGTCGATCGCCTCCAGCTTCGCCAGGTCGGGGCTGCCCGGCGACAGCTTCAGCCGGGGCGCGTAGGCAGACACCGCCTCTTCGAAGCTGGTGACGTTGGGGCCCACGGGGAACGCGCCCGGATCTCCGCCCTCGCGGCGGTGGGCCACCTCGTCCTCGAGCAGCTTGCTCTGTTCGGCCATCGCGTCGGCCCGCAGGTTCCGGCAGGCGCGCACCCGCTCGAGCCGGTTCATCAGCGCCCCGGTGCTCAGCACCGAGACCGCCGCCAGCTGCTCTTTGGCCACCTGCCGGCAGGCGGAGAACCCGTCGAGCACCTTCCGCGAGCCATCGTCGAGCTCGGCGTCGCGGCCGTAGAAGGAGACCCGATCGACGCTGACCGTCTTCAGCGCGCTCTCGTCGAAAGAGAGCCGCTCACCGGGCCCCGCCTTTCCTTCGGCAGCCACCCGCTGATCACCCACCAGCACCACCGGGCCTTCGATTTCGCGCTGGTTACAGACCTTCTCCGTCTGGTTCGTCACCTGCTCGACCTTCTTCACCTCCGTCTCCTCTCCCTGGCGGAAGTAGGCCACCGCTCCGACGACAAGGGCGGGGATGCCGATGGTCAGCGTCACCACGCCCCAGCCGATGACGTTCTGCCGCGTCGAAGCGCCATACCGGCCGCCAGCGTCGATGAACTGCCGGTTCGGCTCATTGGAGACTGCCGGGGAGGCGGCGAAGAGGATCGCTCCCCCGAGCGTGCCGACGATGCCCGCCGACAGCGCCGGGCCTGCCGCGCTCGAGGTGTGTTCGGTGGTGTGCTCCTCGGCGTACTCCTCGACTGTCTGGCTGCGGCAGGTGTCGTGCCCTTCGAGCGCGACGTAGAGCTTTGGCCACTCGGCGGTCACCGTCGCGCGCACCCCGCCCTCGATCACGCTCGGCCGCTCGAAGGTCCGCAGCAGCGGGCCCCGCTCGACCCGGGTGGTCGACTCGACGTGCACGCAACCGGCGGCGGCGATACTGAGGGCGGCGAGCGCGGCGGGCCTCACTTCTTCCCCCGGTAGAACCGGACCACGTCCGGGCAGCGGTCGAAGGTCTCGTTGACGTCGTCGCAGCTGGGGTGGGTCTGGGAGTTTTGCCCGGCACGCAGCAACGCGATCCGGCAATCGAGGAAGCGGTTCCGGGTCGGGCTGGTGAAGGCGAAGGTCTCGCTCTCACAGCCGCTTCCGGCGAGCAGCGTCGCCTCGCAGTCGGCGGTGAACAAGGGCACCACCGAGGGGCAGACGTCGGGAATGCACAGCCGGTGGATCGCGTCCCGGCAGACCGCGACGTCCGGCGCCTCCGGGCCGTTGCAGGCCGTCAGCCCCAGCGCGCAGGTTAGGAACACGACTCTCACGGGCAGCGACCCTAGCGCTTCTCGGTTCCATATCCACGCGATCGCCTTCGCGCCGCGGGCGGTTGGGGCTAAGAGCCTCTGCGCCGATGGCCTGGGTCTCCTTGAGTCTGGACGTGAAGAAAGCCTTCGCCGAGGCCGCCCAGGATCTGCTCACCGATTGCGGCGCGGCCGGCCTCGAGGTGCGCGACGGCGAGGGCTCGATGCCCAAC
>JAYVRT010000544.1:0-5315 GCA_043776025.1 Archangiaceae bacterium
CACCACCTTCCGGGTGATGGCGGTGGTGATCACCCAGCAGGAGCGCTTCGGTTCGGGCGAGACGTCGCTGCTGGTGAACAAGCCGGTCCTCGCGCTCCCCGCGCTGCCGCGCTTCGCCCGGGTGGGCGACAAGTTCGAGGCCGGGGTGGTGGTCCACCTTCATGACGTCACCGGCAAGGGCGACGACACGCCGAGCCAGGTGACAGTGAGCGCCACCGTCGAAGGGGCGCAGGTGAGCGGACCCGCCCAGCAGCAGGTGACGGTGTCGGAGTCGGCGCCGAAGGAGGTGCGGTTCGTCTTCACCGCCGACAAGCCCGGGACCGCCACCTTCCGCTTCAAGGCGGTGCGCGGCGCCGACAGCGACGGGGTGGAGCAGAAGCTGCCGATCGAGCTGCCAGTCGCGATCGAGACCGTCGCCACCTACGGCGACACCACCGACTCGCGGGTCGAGGGCATCACCGCTCCGAAAGACGTCTACCCGGACCTCGGCAGCCTCGAGGTGACCCTCGCCTCGACCTCGCTCGGAAACTTCGGCAAGGGCTTCGGCCAGCTGATCGACTACCCCTATGGCTGCCTCGAGCAGCAGTCGTCCCGGCTGGTGCCCTTCGTCGCGATGCGGGAGATCGCCGGCCAGTTCGGCGTCGCCTGGCCGGGGAGCGATCCGAAGAAGCAGTCGAAGGAGGACGAGTTCAACGCGCTGCTGCGCACCTACCTCTTCGACACCCTCGACGTCAGCGCCGAGAAAGATCCGGACAAGGTGATCTCCGCCACGGTGCGCTCGATTCTCAACCTCCAGGACGAGGACGGCGCCTTCCGCTACTGGAGCACCACCACCTGCGCTTCGAGCTGGCAGAGCGCCTACGCCACGCTCGCCCTCGGCCGCGCCCACGAGGTCGGCTTCTCCGTGCCCGCCGACCGGCTCAAGCGCGCCACCGACTTCCTCACCAAGGTCGTCGGCGGCACCTGCCACCCCTGCGAGCTGACCTGCCCCGATGAGACCCGGGTCTTCGCTGCCTACGTGCTCGGGCGGATGAAGAAGCCCAAGCCCAGCTACTACGCCGAGCTCTACGCCCGGCGCGACAAGCTCTCGCTGTTCTCCCGCGCGCTGTTGGCGAACGCGATGTTCACCGCCGGCGGAGACCGCAAGCAGGCGAACGCGCTGATGGCGGAGATCCTCAACAACGCCAAGGAATCGGCGAAGGGGATCCACTTCGAGGAGGCGAGCTCGTCGACCTACGCCACCCTGTGGCAGTCGGACACCCGCACCACCGGGGTGGTGCTCCAGGCGCTGACCAACATCACCCCCGATCACCCGTTCGTCTCGAAGATGGCCCACTACCTCACCGGGGTGCGGCAGGGCGATGGCCGTTGGCGCTCGACCCAGGAGGCGGCGTTCTCGCTGATGGCGCTCTCCGAGGTGCTGCGGACCAAGGAACGCGACACCCCCGACTTCAACGCCACCGTGGCGATTGGCCCGGCGACGCTGGTGCAGAAGCGGTTCGAGGGCCGCTCGCTGGCGACGCCGACGAAGTCGATCTCCATGGCCGAGCTGCTCAAGTTGGCCACCGGCGCGCCGCAGAACCTGAGCTTCAAGAAGGAAGGGACGGGCGTCCTCTACTACTCGGCGACGATGAAGTACGCGGCGAAGGCGATGCCGACCACCGCGCTCGACAACGGGCTGTTCGTCCAGCGCTGGTTCGAGCCCTACGCCGGCGGCGGCCAGGCGACGAAGTTCTACGCCGGCGACCTGGTGCGGGTGCGGGTGCGGGTCGGCTCCAACCAGGAGCGCAGCTGGGCGGCGATCGAAGTGCCGCTGCCCGCTGGCCTCGAGCCGGTGGACACCTCGCTCGCCACCACGGCGAAGCTCACCGCCGCGCCGGGAGAAGAGGGCAGGGGCGTCGGCTACGACGGCGAGAGCGAGGGCGATGGCGAAGGCGGCAGCGCCGACGGGTCCGAGGGCTACAACCCCTGGCTCACCGGGTTCTGGACCCCGTTCAACTTCACCGAGACCCGCGACTCGAAGGTGATGCTCTTCGCCGATCACCTCCCGCCGGGGATCCACGTGTCGAGCTTCGTCGCCCGGGCGACCACGCCGGGCACCTTCGTCCTCAAGCCGGCACGCGGCACGCTGATGTACGAGCCGGAAGTCTGGGGCCGGAGCGAAGGCGGGGTGTTCGAGGTCGAGCTGCCGACCCCGGTGAGCGAACGGTGACTCCCGCCGCGTTCCGGAAGCTGGCGCTGTCGATGCCCGACGCCTACGAGGCGCCGCACTTCGACCGCACCTCCTTCCGGGCGGGCAAGAAAATCTTCGCCACGATGACCGCCGAAGGCAACGAGGTGATGGTGCGGGTGCAGCCGGTCGACAAGTGCCTCGCGCTGCTCGCGTCCGACCCGGGGCTGTTCATCGACTACGGCGGGTGGACCAGGCGCAACGGATCGCTCGGGGTGCGCTTGAAGAAGGCCGACGCGAAGCTGCTGACGCTGTTGGTCCGCGAGGCGTGGACGGGCATCGCACCGAAGCGGCGGCCCCGGTGATCCGGCGGCTGCTGCTGGCCCCGGCGGTGGTGGGGCTCGTCGCCCTGGTGATCGCGCTGGCCTTCGTGCTCGCACCTTTGCCACCGGGGCTCATCGACTACCGGCACGTGGCGTCGGTGCGGATCCTCGACCGCGAGGGAGGCCTGCTGCGCGAACTCCACTCCCGCGCCGACGGGCGGTCGACGCCGTTGAAGAGCGCTCAGATCCCGCTGGCGGTTCGCAGCGCCTTCCTCGCCGCGGAAGATCACCGCTTCTTCGGCCACCTCGGCGTGTCGCCCACGGCGCTGGTTCGCGCAGCCTGGCAGGACCTGCGCGCCGGCAAAGTGGTCGCGGGCGGCTCGACGATCTCGATGCAGCTGGCGCGCACGCTGGTCCCGCGGGAACGCACGCTGATCGGTAAGCTGCAGGAGGCGTTGTGGGCGCTGCGGCTCGAGGCGCACCTGTCGAAGGACGAGCTGCTCACCCAGTACTTGAACCGGGTGTCCTTCGGGAACAACGCCTTCGGCCTCGAGGCGGCCGCGCAGCTCTACTTCTCCCGGCGCGCCGAGCACCTGTCCCTCGGCCAGGCGGCGGCGCTGGCGGCGCTGCCCCGTGGCCCGAGCGCCTACAACCCGTACCGTCACCCGCGGCGGCTCGAGGATCGCCGGCAGTGGGTGCTTGGCCGGCTGCTCCAGACGCAGCTGGCGACCGCGGCCGAGGTCGAGGCGGCGAAGGGGACGACGCTCGACCTCGGCGCCTTCGAGCACGCGTTTCGCGCGCCGCACTTCGTCGACTACGTCGCGGCGCACCTGGCCGCCTGGGGGCTCGGCGACGCGACGGTGATCCAGACCTCGCTCGATCCGCGGCTGCAGCCCAAGGTCGAGGAGCTGATCCACGAAGAGCTGGCGCGGCTGTCCGACCGGCGGGTCGGCTCGGCGGCGGCGGTGGCGCTCGACAACGAGACGGGCGAGGTCCTCGCCTACCAGGGCAGCGCCGACTTCTTCGACGAGGCGATCGGCGGGCAGAACGACGGGATCCAGATGCACCGCCAGCCTGGCTCGGCGCTCAAGCCCTTCGTCTACGCCGAGGCGTTCGCCCACGGCTTCACCGCGGCGACGGTGATCGCCGACCTCGAGACCCACTTCGGCGCCGCGAAGGGCAGCTGGTCGCCGAAGAACTACGACCGGAAGACCCACGGGCCGGTGCGCGCCCGGGAAGCGCTCGCCAACAGCTACAACGTCCCCGCGGTGAAGGTCGCCGAGGCGATCGGCGCCGAGCCGCTGCTGAAGCTGCTGCGGCGCGCTGGCTTCGAATCGCTCGAGCAGAGCGCCGAGCACTACGGGCTGGGGCTGGTGCTGGGAAACGGCGAGGTCTCGCTCTGGGAGGCGGCCCGCGCTTACCGCGGGCTCGCCGGCGGCGGGGTGGTGCGGCCGCTGAAGCCGGTGCTCCACGCCTGGCGCGCCGACGGCGTCGAGCTGCCGGTGCGCGGGGAGCTGCCCCCCCGGCGGTTCGGGAAGTCGGAAGCGGTCGCGCTCGTCACCCACGTGCTGTCCGACAACGCCGCGCGCGCGCGGGCCTTCGGCCTCGACAACGCCCTTCGGCTGCCGTTTCCCGCCGCGGCGAAGACCGGCACCAGCAAGGGCTACTCCGACAACTGGACGCTCGGCTTCACCCACGAGCGCACCGTCGCCGTCTGGGCCGGCAACTTCGACGGCGCTCCGATGGTGCAGGTGTCGGGCATCACCGGCGCTGGGCCGATCTTCAAGCGGGTGATGACCGAGGCGATGGCGGGCGTGGCTCCCGCGGCGCTGGTCGACGGGCGAGGGCTGACCACCGCCACCATCTGTCCGCTCTCGGGGCGGCTCGCCGGCCCGCACTGTCCGGCGGCGATGGAAGAGCACTTCCTTGCCGGGACTCAACCGACGCAGCCGTGCCAAATGCACGACTCGCGCTCGCTGCGGCTGCCGCCCGAGCTGGCGAAGAAATGTCTCCAGCTCGAGGCGCGCCAGGGCCGGCTCGTCGACCTCGGCGTCGACTACTACGACTGGGCGCGCGCCCAGGGGCTGGCGGAAGAACCATGGTTGGCGGCGGCCTGCCGAGGAGAAGACGGTGGGGGCGCCGACGGGCCGGCGATCCTCTTCCCCTCGAACGGCGACGAGTTCCTCCTGCTGTCGGATCTGCCGCTGAAGGATCAAGCGATCCCGGTGCGGATCCGCGCGACCCCTGGCCTGGGGCAGCTCGAGCTGCGCGTCGACGGCGAGCTGGCGCAGGTGCTGACCGCGCCGTTCACCACCCGGATCCCCGCGCTGCGTGGAGATCACACGCTCTCGGTGCACCAGCCTGGGACAGCGGCCGCGCTGGGCGAGGTGAAGTTCCAGGTGCGCTCCGAGTCGCCGCTGTGAAGGACGTCGCCGACTGGTTCCGGATTTTCGATCGCTTTGCGCCCAAACGGGACGTCGCGCGCTTGAAGCAAGGGCTCACCGCCGGCCACCTCGACGAGCAGGACGAGTGGGGGAGGAGGGGCCTGGATCTGGCGGTGATGTCGAATGAGCGTGAGCTCGTACTCGCCGATCAGCACCTTGACCCCGGCGCGGAGCTTCGTCGGCTGACCGATCGCCTCGCCATCGACCAGCGTCGCCGCGGCCGAGCCGACGTTCTCGAGCAGCAGCTCTCCGCCGTCGGCGAAGAATTGGGCGTGTCGGTGCCAGACTCCGCCCGCCCGTCGTCACAGCCGACCGTCAGCTTGCCGGTGACGTCGCGCTCCTCGGTCTTGCCGTTGGGATGGCGGATGACGATCGTCG
>JAYVRT010000545.1:0-1668 GCA_043776025.1 Archangiaceae bacterium
GCCGGAACCACGATTGGCCGCTGGGTCAGCGCGTGGGGACAGATCGGCGTCACCACCACGCAGTCGATCGACGGGTGGACGATCGGCCCGCCCGCCGACAGAGAGTAGGCGGTCGAGCCGGTGGGCGTGGCGAAGATCACCCCGTCGGACTTGAAGAGCGCGACGTAGGAATCGGCGAGCCAGGTCTCGTGGTCCGCGATCCGCGCCAGCGCTCCGCGGTTGATCACCACGTCGTTGAGCACCTCGTCGTCGACGATCTGCTTCTCTCCCCGGTACAGCCGGCACGAGAGCTTCATCCGGGAGTCGATCTTCGCCGTGCCCGCGAGCACCTCATCGAACGCGACGAGCGCGTCTTCCTGGGGGATCTCGGTCATGAAGCCCAGCGAGCCGAGGTTCACCCCGAGGATTGGCACCGGCCGCCCCTTGAGGATCCGCGCCCCCTGGATCAGCATCCCGTCGCCGCCGAGCACCACCAGCACGTCGCACCTCGCGCCCAGTTCCTCGGGGCTGCACGGCAGCCACCCCAGCACCGGCGCGAGGTGCGGCTCGACGAGGAAGGTCAGCTCGGGGTGCGCTGCCTTGAGCTTCCGGGCGATCGGCGCCGCCTCGCTCTTGCCGATTTTCGCGATGATCGAGATCGTCTTCACCCGCGCGGTTCTAGCACCGCCCGGTTAAGTACTCCTCCCGAGTGGACCTCTTCGACAAAGCCGCCGAGGCCGACGCCGCGAGCTGCGCCCCGCTCGCCGAGCGGATGCGGCCGCGCACCCTCGACGAGTTCGTCGGCCAGGAGCACCTCACCGCCGACGGGCGGATCCTGAAGAAGGCGATTCAGATCGATCAGATCCCCTCGATGATCTTCTGGGGGCCACCGGGCACCGGGAAGACCACCCTCGCCCGGGTGATCGCCCAGTCCACCGGCGCCCACTTCGCCTCGGTGAGCGCGGTGCTCGCGGGGGTGAAGGAGCTGCGGGAAGTGATGGCCGAGGCCGAGGAGCGCTGGAAGCTGCACCGAAAGCGCACCCTGCTCTTCGTCGACGAGATCCACCGCTTCAACAAGGCCCAACAAGACGCCCTGCTGCCCCACGTCGAGAAGGGCACGGTGACGCTGCTCGGCGCGACCACCGAGAACCCGTCGTTCGAGGTCAACGCCGCGCTGCTGTCGCGGATGCGGGTGGTGACGCTGCGCGGCCTCGAGGAGGACGAGCTGAAGGTGGTGCTCCAGCGCGCCATCGACGACCCGCGCGGGCTGGCGGGCAAGGTCGCGGTCGAGCCGGGCGCGCTCACCTTCCTTGCCCAGATCGCCGCTGGAGACGCCCGGCGGGCGCTGACCGCCCTCGAGGTCGCGGCCCAGCAGGGCGGAACGCGCATCGACAAGAAGATCGCCGAGGAAGCGGTGCAGCAGCGCACCCTGCTCTACGACCAGAGCGGCGAGGAGCACTTCAACGTCATCTCCGCCTTCATCAAGTCGATGCGCGGCTCGGACCCCGAGGCCGCCGTCTACTGGATGGCCCGGATGCTCGAGGCCGGAGAAGACATGCGGTTCGTCCTTCGGCGGATGGTGATCTTCGCCAGCGAAGACGTCGGCAACGCCGACCCCCGCGCGCTCCAGGTCGCGATCGCCGCGCTCCATGCGGTCGAGCTCATCGGCCTGCCCGAGGGCTCGTTGGC
>JAYVRT010000546.1:0-5300 GCA_043776025.1 Archangiaceae bacterium
GACCGCGTGGTAGGTCAGCCGCTTCGCCGCCTCGATCTGCGAGAGCAGCTCGACGAACTTGTGGCGCCACACCTGGAACTTGATCAGCGGCCGGCCGAAGGCCTCGCGCTCGTGCCCATACTTGATCGCGTCCGCCACCATCCCTTCCATCGCCGCCACCGAGAGGATCGCCGCGGTGAGCCGCTCTCCCTGGAAGTTGGTCATGATGCTGTAGAAGCCCTCGTTCTCCTCGCCCAGCAGGTAGCGGACCGGCACCTTGCAGTCCTCGAAGAAGAGGATCGCGGTGTCCGACGAGAGGTTGCCGACCTTGTCGAGCTTCTTGCTCACCGAGAAGCCCTTCACATCGGTGGGGAACGTCAGCAGCGACACGCCGCCGTAGCCCGCGGGGCCGGTGCGGACCCCGAGGGTGATGAAGTCGGCCCGGGTGCCGTTGGTGATCCACATCTTCGAGCCGTTGATCACGTAGTCATCACCCACCCGCCTGGCGGTGGTCTTCAGGTTGGCGACGTCGCTGCCCGCGCCCGGCTCGCTGATGCCCAGGGCCGCGATCTTCTCGCCGCGCAGCGCCGGCGCGAGGAACTCCCGCTTCTGCTCGTCGGTGCCGATCTCGTTGATGATCGGCGTCGCCATCTGGCTCTGCACCATCAGCGCCATGTTGACGCCGGCGTTGTGCGAACGGACCAGCTCCTCGCACATCGCGGTCACGTACCAATAGTCCAGGCCGCTGCCGCCGTACTTCGGGTCGTGGTTGATGCCTAAGAACCCCAGGTCCCCCGCCATCTTGAAGAGCTCACGGGGGAAGATCCCCGCCCGATCCCACTCGAGCGCGTGCGGGGTCAGCTCCTTCTCGACCCACGCCCGGACGGACTTTCGAAACGCTTCGTGCTCGGTGGTGAAGAAACTCGGCATGACGGTGCTCCTTCGGGATTGATTCTGGAGTCAATATCAGCGCGCGCCAGCGACTTCAAGCGCCGCCCGTGGGACGCACCCCTTGAAGTTGCGCCAAGGCCCCTACTGGGGCTGGCAGTAGCCGTAGCCCGTCGGCGCGCCGGTGATCTGGACGCACAGCTGGGCCTTCGGGACCTGAACGCAGCCCGCCGCGCCCGCGACCACGTCGCAGTACGAGCGGCAGATGCCCGCCTGCCCAAGCGCCAGGCCGGTGCAGTTGAGCGACTTGGGCGGGTTGGCGCCGAGGCACGCGGTGGCGGTGGTGCAGCCCGACTCTTCGGCCTGGGTCCCGGTCGCCGCCGAGCAGTAGGCCGCGGGGGTCGCCGCGGTGATGTCGAAGTAGCAGTAGGTGCCGGCGACGCTGCAGTCGGGCGCCCGGACGTCGCAGGGCCGCTTGCAGGCCTTCTGCTGGGGGTTGCTGACGCAGATGTCGGCCGGGTCGGTCGTCGTCGCCGGAGCGCAGACCTGGCCCCCTCGCCCGCCGCACTTACACTTGCCGTCCTCGGGGTCGCAGCTGGTGCCGCCGGGGCACGTCTTGGTCCCGCCGTCGGCGGTGGTGCACTGGGCGCCGCCCTGGCACTGCGCCGGGGGCCCCATCGCGCAGATCTGCAGCACGCTGCACGCCGGGCCGCCGGGGCCGCCGCACTTGCACTGCCCGTCGACCGGATCGCAGGTGGTGCCGCCGAGGCAGTTGACGCCGGCGCAGGCGCTGCCGGGCCGGCAGATGCGCGCGGTGTCACCGCAGCCGGCGTCCGCGCCCGCGGGGCAGTTGCAGGCCTCGCCGCTCTGGCAGATCGCGCCGTTGCACTTGCAGTAGCCGTCGTTGGCGTCGCACACCGTCGTCCCGGTGCACTTGACGCCCGAGCAGAGGTTGTCGACGCAAGCCTTCGCGCCGTTGCCGCCGGAGATCGAGCAGAACTGGCCCAGCTTGCACTCCACCTGGGCGCACTTGCAGCGGCCGGTGCTGTTGTCGCAGGTCTGGTTCTTCGGGCAGGCGATCTCGTTGCAGTTGAGCGCCGGCACGCAGACCGCCGCGTTCGGGTTGCAGACCTCATTGGCGCCGCACAGCTTGCCGCCGGTGCCGCCGCAGCGGCACTGCCCGTCGAGCACGTCGCAGCTGGTGCCGGGCTTGTCGTTGCAGTCCACCCCGGCGCACTTGGTCGGCGCGCAGGTGTTGCCCAGCGGATCGCAGGTGAAGCCATCGGGGCAGATCAACCCGCCGCGGCCGCCGCACTTGCAGATGCCGTCGGTGGGGTCGCAGACCAGCGCGCCGGTGCAGGCCTGCTTGTCGAGGCACAGGTTCTTCGGGCCGCCGCCGCAGGAAGAAGCAAACAGCCCGATGGTGAATCCCGCGGCTGCCGCGAGGAGGATCTTCTTGCGCATTGGTTCGTTCCCAAAGGTGTCAGACTGGCCGTCTTCTGACCCATCGATCGTCTGGTCGCAACAACTACCCGCGACGCCGGCGCAGCCGCAGCGCCAGCCCCGTCAGCAACAGCGTCAGGGCCGAGGGGTCGAGGCCGGTGCCGGAGCAGCCACCGCTCTTGGTCAGCGTGTAGTCCTTCTGGACCTTGATCGACAGGCTGCGGATGTCCTGCCGGCCGCCGTCGTCGACGATCTTGATCAAGAAGGAATAGACGACGTCGTCATCGGTGGCCTGCAGCAGCGGAGTGCCGGTGATCGTGCCGTCGGCGGCGAGCACCAGCCCGGGTGGGACCTGGGTCTTCGGGTCCGGCAGGCGGGTGACGGCATCGAGGCCGGAGCAGACGAACTTCCCGTCGGTGCCCTTCTCCTTGATGCAGGGCACGCTGAAGGTGACGGCCGCGTCCTTGCCGCCGTTGTGACCGACCTTCACCGAGTACTGGTGGCCGACGAAGGCGTCGGGCAGCGCGGTGGTGACGATCGCCAGGCCGTCGACGTAGCTGATGCGCAGCAGCAGGTGGGTGTAGTCCTCGGCGCCGGCCGAATCGACCGCCTTGAGCGTCAGCGAGTACAACCCGGCGAGCTTCGGCGTACCCTTGAGGTAGTCAGGGTTGTTGCCGCCGTCCTCGATCTTCAGCCCGAAGGTCTCGGGGAGGTTGGTCACCGCCGTCTTCCCATCGCCGAGGATCGGGCCGGGCTCCTCGGTGGCGTTCTCCGGCAGCTGCTGGAACTTGACGATCGACCAGTCGTACGGCGCCTTGCCGCCCACCGCCTGCAGCGCCTGGAGGTAGGACTGCTTGACGTAGCCGGTCGGCAGGCCACCGGTGGCGATGTGCAGGGTCGCCGGGTTGACGACCTTCAGCTTGAGCTCCTTGGTCGACGACTTCATCGCCGAGTCGGTGCAGACCACGCTGAAGAGGAAGTCACCACCCTCGTTGGCGCGGCCTTCCAACTGGCCGTCGGTGGACAGCGCCATGCCCGCGGGCAGGCGGTTGTCGGCCTTCAGGGTCCAGACGTACGGGGGCTTGCCGCCCACCGCCACGAGGAAGGCGAGGTAGGCGCGCGAGAACTCCGCCGCCGGCAGATCCTGATCGACGATCGCCAGCGGGAGCGAGCCGGAGGCCACCATCAGCGACAGCGACGCGGTCTTGTCCGTCCCCGCGCTGCTGACCTTGACGTCGAAGGAGAAGGTGCCGGAGGTCGCCGGGTTGCCCTGGAGATCTCCGGTCGGCGCGAGCGACATGCCCGGCGGCAGGGTCCCACCCGCCAGGGCCCAGAGGTACGTCCCGTCGCCCCCGGCCGCCTGCAGCCGCAGGCCGTAGGGCGAGTACTGGGTCGCGGTGGGCAGGCTCGAGGTGATCACCGACAGCTGCCCGGAGGAGATGACCATCCCCGGCGCGGCGGTCGCGCAGTTGTTGACCTGGGTGATCTCCGGGATGCCGAATTGCGGGGTCGCACCCGGGTCATAGTTGACGCACACCCCGATCCAGAACTTGCCCGCGGGCAGCGACGCCGGCAGCGCGATCATTTCGGTCTGGGTGTCGGTGGCGCCGGCAGCGAGTCCGGCCACGGTGCCGATCGGGTCGAGCTTGATGTCGGAGATCGTCACCACCGAGTTGTCCGACAGGTACCAGGTGTACTTGAAGAGCGCCGCGGCGTTGTTGCCCACGTTCTTCAGGCCACGGCTGACGGCGATCATCCCGCCCGGCGCGGCGGTGGCCGGGCCGGACACGGCGGAAACGACCAGGTCCGCGGTCGGCATCCCCACGTTCATCTGGGTCGGGGTCCCGACGTTGTTGGTCTCCTTCTGCTCGACGATCAAGTCCTGCGGATCCACCTTGGCGATGACGAAGTAGCTGCCCGGCGTCGCCGACGAAGGAATCGGGGCGTTCGAGGTCACCAGGCCTTCGGCGCCCGGCGCGACGTCGACCGCGGTCGAGTCGCCGATCTGCGGATCGTTGACGTCGAGGGTGGCGTCGGTCGACAGGTAGAAGCGGACGACGACGTTGCTCGCGGTGCGGCCGCCGATGTTCCGGACCACCGCGTTGGCGCGGTAGCTGACGCCGGCGAACCCGGTCTGATCGCCGGACACCGAGCTCACCGTGAGGTCCGCGGGGAGGAAGAAGTCGATCGCCTGGCTGGCGGGGAAGTTGATGCTGCTGCAGTTGCCCGAGGTCGAGGTGGTGCAGCTGAGCGCCGCGATCCCGTCGCTGACCGCCTTCTGGATGCCGACCGAGGCGCTGCCGCTGGTCGGCGCCGTCGGGCCGTAAGCGAAGCGGATCTGCCCGGTCGACTCGTAGAGGATCACCTCGAAGCTGAACTTCGAGGTCGTCGCCGCGGTCGCCGCGATCTGGTTCCACTCGAAGGCGATCGAGCGGTTGGGGGCGACGCCGAACGTCTGGTAGCGGAACGTCGGCGAGCCGACCGTCGGCTGGGCCAGGTCGTCCCACCACGGCGCGAGGAACGAGGTGAGGTAGATCGAGGTGCCGGGGATCCCGTAGTTGGAATACTCCGAGGCGTCACCCACGAGCACCAGGTACCCGTGGTTGGTCATCGTGATCGAGCTGACCGAGTTGCCGTAGTAGTTGAACGGGAACGGCAGCGGCACCGCCGCGCCCTGGTAGCGGTAGATGCAGTTGCTGAAGGTCGAGCCGCAGATGGTGATCGTCGTGCCGTTCGTCAGCGGCACGTAGCCGCCGGAGATCGGGCTCGGCCCCACCACCTGGTAGGTCTGCGCCTGCGCCACCACCGGGACCAGCGCGAGGGCGACCGCCGCCACCGCGCCCAGGACCTTCGCGCCCGACAACCAGCGGCGCAGCGCCATCGGAACCAACATCGCCAGCATCCACAGACCCATGCCACTTCCTCCCGTGCTGCAGCCACCGCCGACCTTCGCTTCGCGCTTCACTTCGAGGTTGAACGCGCCCAGGCCC
>JAYVRT010000547.1:0-5293 GCA_043776025.1 Archangiaceae bacterium
CTGGGTGATCGACCTCGGGCCCGAGGGCGGCGCGGCGGGCGGGAAGGTGCTCGCCACCGGGACGCCGGAAGAGGTCGCCGAGGTGAAGGCCAGCTTCACCGGGCGGTACCTGAAGAACGTCCTCGAGAAGGGCCGCCGCGCCCGCATCGGCCACCGGGTCGCGTAGGCGGCGCTACTTCGTCGCGAGGACTCCGGATCCCACTGCGGTCACCGGCGGCGCCAACGCCCTCAGATGCCAGGCGTGGAGGAACAGCTTCTTCTCCGCCGCCTCGAGCGAGTCGCGCAGCCGTCCGACCAGCACCGCCGGGGTCACCACCAACGCCGCCGTACCCAGCAGCAGCAGCACCAGGGTCGGCGTCGGCGTCAGGTCCGCCAGCCGCGGCAGCAGCTCGAGGTTCCCGTCCCGGAAGGCGAACGAAGGGGGCAGGACCCCAAGGGCCTCCAGCGCCACCGGGGCGAGCACCGCCACCACCCCGGCCAGCGCGGCGAAAGGCCGGGCCCTGGCCGACAGGTGGCTGGCGAAGAAGAGCGTATTGGTCGCGGCGAGCGCCGGCACCAGCACGAACGGGCTGAGCACGAAGCCAGTGCCCGCCAGCGCCACCGAGCTGAGCAGCAGCAGCCCAAGGCTGGAGCGGTTGGTGACGCCGCTGCGTCCCGTCCGCAGCACCAGCGCCCAGGCGAGCGAGAGGAAGAGCGCGACGAGGGTGAAGCCGGCGAAGCGCCAGTCGCGAACCCCCATCCAGTAGACCAGCGGCACGAACGCGACCCAGGTCACCGCGCGCGCCGCGGCCACTCCGGCGACGCGGATGCGGGCCTTGGCCTGCGAGGCCTCCATCTCCTCCTGGGCCGCCGCCGGCAGCTCGTCGGGCATCTCGGTGAGCAGCCGTCCGAGGATCTCCAGCGCCTCGGGTTGATCGGGGACGAGCGCCAGCGCCCTGGTCACTTCGCGCATCGCCTCCGCCCGCGCCCACGGCCTGCGGATCTGTTCCCGGGCGGCGTCGACGTGGCCCCTGGCCAGCTCCTTGCGCCGCTGCTGGTCCCGATCGCCGTCGAGGAAGTGCTCGATCGCCTCCGAGAGGGCGCGCGCCGTCGGCAGCCGATCCTCCGGGGCGAAGGCGCACGCCCTGGCGACCAGCGCGTCGAGCTCGGGCGCGATGTCCTTGCCCGGCGCGCGGGCGCTGGGGCGGACCTCGTGGTTGGCGAGGGTGCTCACGATCATCGCCGTGCCGTTGGACCCATGGTGGAGCGAGTCGAGGGTGAGGATCTCGAAGAGGATCGCCCCGAGCGCGTAGACGTCGGTCTTCGCCGACAGGCGGTCGAGCTCGCCCTGCGCCTGCTCGGGCGCCATGTAGCCGGGGGTGCCCATCACCGTGCCGGCCTGCGTCGCCCCGGAGCCGAGCTCGCTGCTCACCGCGGCCGAGCCGGGGCCGAACTGCGTCACCACGTCCTCGACGCCCAGCACCCGGGCCAGGCCCCAGTCGAGCAGGTGCACCTCGCCGAAGTCGCCGAGCATCACGTTGGCCGGCTTGAGATCGCGGTGGAGCACCCCGCGGGTGTGGGCGAAGTCCACCGCGAGGCAGATCTGGCTGAACGCGGACAACAGCCGGCGGCGGGTGAAGTGGCGCGCCGTCTCGGTGTCTCCCTGCTCGAGCGCGTGGAGCACGTCGCCCAGCGTGCGGCCGCGGACGCGCTTCATCGTGAAGAAGGGGACGCCGTCCTTCTCTCCCAGCTCGTAGACCGGGACCACCACCGGGTGCTCCAGCTGGCCCTGGACGCGTGCCTCGCGGACGAAGCGCTCGGAGCCGTCGGCGAAACCCAGCGTCTCGGGGCGCATCATCTTCCGCGCGACCTCGCGGCCGATGCGCACGTCGCGGCACAGCCGGACCTCGCCCATCCCGCCCTCGCCGAGCAGCTTTAGGTCCTGGTAGCGCACCACCCCGGGCGCCTCGGACAGCGCGACCGGCAGGGGCGACACCCGGTGCTGTGACGAGCCGACCTCGAGGGCCCTCGCCGGGCTCACCGTCTTGCTGTCGCCCTCGTCGGCGCGTGGCAACGGCATTGTCGGAGCGTGTGGGTCAGCCATCCGCCAATCATGCGCGGCGCGCACCGGGACGCAACCGAACGCGTGTTCAAATCACCGGGCGGAGACCCGCTGGTCGAACCCGGCGAGCACCGCCTCGAGCCCGGCGCTGAAGATCGCGTCGTAGGAGTCAGGGCCGAGCCACCTCTCGACCTCCTTCAGGCCCGTCATCTCGCTGGGGATCTGCAGCGGCTTGTTCTTCCGGCGCGCGGCGTCGTCGAACCCGGCGAGCTCGTCGAGGATCGTGCCGTTGCAGAAGTTCACCACCGTGCGGAACAGCTCCAGCGCCAGCTTCGGTGGGATGCCATCGGCCAGCAGGGCGAAGAAGACGCGGTCGAGGAGCACCAGCGTCCCCGGAGTGGTGAACTTCCGGCTGGCGAGCACGGCGAATGAGCGCGGGTGGCGGCGGGAGATCTCCCGGTAGTCCTGACCCATCCGCCGGGCGCGCTCCTTCCAATCGCCGGCGGGCACCGCGGGGATCACCAGCTCGAGGATCAAACGCTCCGAGACCGCCTCGAGCAGCGCCTCCTTCGAGTCGTAGTGCTTGTAGAGCGCCATCCCTTCGACGCCCAGCTGGGCTCCAAGGCGCCGCACCGAGAATGTGTCGAGGCCCTCGGCGTCGATCAGCTCGAGGGCGACCTGGCTGATGATCTGCGGCGAGAGGGGCGTTCGGCGCTTCGGCTTGGCGGCGGGCTTGCGCAGGCGGGTCACGACTTCGCCTTTAGCAGCTGCAGCGCGTTGGCGATCCTCCGCGCACGGGTTTCCGGCTTCTTCGCCCCTTCGATCGCCAGCACATGCTCTTTCTGGTGGCTGTAGCTCAGCTTCGCCCAGCGCTCGGCGGCCCCCTTCTGCCCCTTCAGCGCAGCGGCGAAGTCCTTCGGGACCGCGACCTCGCGCGGCGCCTCGTCGAGGGCAAGGGTGACGGTGATCCGGTCGCCGAGCCGTACCTTCGCCGCCTCGCGGTAGTCGCGCCGCAGCCCGACGTACGACTTGCCCCCGTAGACCGAGACGGTGGACCGGAAGCTGAAGCCGTTGACGGTGACCACCACCGGCGGGCGCGCTTTTCCCCAGGTGGCCTTGACGTCGAAGGGCACCTCGACCAACGGGATGTCGCCTCCCTCGTCTCCGCCGAGCCGGGCGTCGAACGTCTTCTTCTTCGCTGCAGCCATCTTTTCAATCCCCCAACGTGACGGAGCCTTTCAGGACTCCTTCTGCCGGGTCGTGACGATCGGGCAGCCGAGCGTTTTGAGCGCCTTCAGCCCGTCGGCGTCGAGGAAATTTTCGTCTACCTTCAGCGCGGCCAGGTGGGCGAACGCCGCCGGCCGGCGCGCCAGCGCCTTCGCCCCTTCGGCGGTCATCGTCCCCTTCGACAGATCGAGCACCTCGATTTGCTCCAGCAGAGGCGACCGCGGCAGCGCCTGGCAGAGCGCGTCGGTGAAGTCGCAGTTGAGCAGCACCAACTGCCGCAGGGTGGCGAGCCCGATCCCCTCGAGGATCAGCTCGAGGTCCTCGACCTGGACGTCGGCCCCAGCCTTGAACTTGAGCACCAGCTTCGTCAGCGTGCCGAGCCGGGTCCGGGTCACCGCGACCAGCCGCTGCTTCGACGTCCGGCTGATCTCGAGCGTCAGCTCCTCGAGCACCTGGCACATCGGCATCGCGAAGATCTGGCGCGCGAGCACGGGGAAGTGGCTGTCGAAGCGATCGCGGGTGCAGTGGAAGCAGGCGGCGCGGACGAAGCCCCAGCGCCAGTCGAGCGAGACCAGGTCCGCCTCGGGCAGCCCGAAGGCCGAGAGCAGCCTCTTCTCCCGGGCCTTGAGCCGGGGGGCGGGAGGGCCCTTCGACGCCCAGATCGCGTGCTGCACCGAGATCAGCTCGCCGCGCGGGTCGCCCGCTTCGGAGAGCGCGTCGGCGAGCACCAGGTACGCGCGCTCGTCGAGGGGATGCTCGCGCACCGCCGCCTCGAGCCCCGGGTCCACCCGGCGGCTCGGCGTCACCGGCGACTGGCCGGGCGACAGCCGGTAGCCCTTGAGGAGCTTCTCGTTCAACAGGGTGTCGTGGCGGGCGCGGGGTCGGCAGCTGCTCTTCCTTTTGCTGGCCCTCGGCGCCGATCGGCCCCCAGCGCGTCGTCAGGGTGCGCCCGTCGAGGGAGATCTCCCAGAACGTCGAGCCGCGCGCGTCCCTGGACTCCAGTCGCATCCGGCCATGGTACACGCCCGGGGAGCATGTCGACCGACTCCGACGCCCAGAAGCTGCCGCGCCAGATTCCATTCATCATCGGGAACGAGGCGTGCGAGCGCTTCAGCTTCTACGGGATGCGAAACATCCTGGTGATCTTCCTCACCGACTACCTGCTCATTCAGGAGGTCCCCGACGCCGAGCTGCGCGGCGCGCTGGCGAAGGAGCACTTCCACGACTTCGTCTTCGGGGTCTACGCCTTTCCGTTGCTCGGCGGGTTTCTCGCCGACCGCTACCTCGGCAAGTACCGCACCATCCTCTGGCTCTCGCTGGTCTACGTCGTCGGCCAGTTCTCGCTCGCGTTCTTCGTCGGTAACAAGTGGGGCTTCTTCGGCGGCCTGTTCCTCGTCGCGCTCGGCAGCGGGGGGATCAAGCCCTGCGTCGCGGCGATGGTCGGCGACCAGTTCACCGAGAAGAACAAGGCGCTGGCGACGCGGGTGTTCGCCGCTTTCTATTGGTCGATCAACCTGGGCTCGCTCTTCGCGTCGCTCTTCATCCCCAAGGTGCTCAAGGGCTGGGGGCCGATGATCGCCTTCGGGATCCCCGGCGTGCTGATGCTGATCGCCACGGTCATCTTCTGGCTCGGCCGGCACCGCTACGTCCACGTGCCGCCCGCGGGCCCCAACCCCAACGCCTTCTCCAAGGTGCTGTGGACCGCGCTGCGCGGCGGGTGGGCGACCGCCCAGGCGAAGCACTCCGAGCTGTCGGTGGCCGGGACCCGCGCGGTGCTCAAGGTGCTGCTGGTGTTCGCGCCGATTCCGCTCTTCTGGGCGCTGTTCGATCAGAAGGCGTCCACCTGGGTGCTGCAGGCGAAGAAGATGGACCCGAACCTGGGCTTCACTGTCTTCGAGCCGTCGCAGATGCAGTTCATCAACCCGCTGCTGGTGATGATCCTCATCCCGCTGACCTCCGGCCTGATCTACCCGGCGTTCAAGCGCGCGGGCCTCGAGCTGACGCCGCTGCGGCGGATGACGATCG
>JAYVRT010000548.1:0-5292 GCA_043776025.1 Archangiaceae bacterium
TCCCCAACGCGCCTCGCCGTCGCGCCCCGCGGGCCTACAAGCCCACCCGATTCAGCGAGTACGGCCGCCGCCGCGGCGCCTCAAAGTGATCCTGCACCCAGCTCGACCGGGTCGTTGCTCGGCTGCGGGATCGGCTTCGGCGGGTAGGGCAACGGCTTGAAGGCGACCAGCATCAGGAACTTCGAGAAGAAGTTGGGCTGCGCCGGGACGCTGGGCACATCGGTGGCGGCGACCATCGGGTCGTCGGAGCGGAGAAAGGAAATGACGCTCGCCAGGTCCTCGTCGGACATGTGCGGCACCTTCGCCATCCACGGCGGGGTGTAGCGGCCGTCGCGCGCGATTCCGGTGCGCAGCAGGAAGGCGATCTCCCCATCAGTCCACGCGCCGATGCCGGCGGTCGGATGCTGGGTGATGTTGTACGAGAAGACCCGGCCGAACTGCTTGTCGAGCTTCATGTCCGCCCCGGTCAGCCTCCCGGTGGTGAGGTTCATGTGGCACTCGGCGCAGAGCATCGACGCCAGCTTCTTTCCCCGCGCCACCCGCTCGGGCGTGGAGACGATCTTCAGGTCGATCTTCTCGGTTGGGTAATGCGGAACTCCGCGAGCGCTGATGAAACCCGCGAAGCCACCTGCCGCAAGCACGAGGACAGCGACGAGGCCGGCCAGCACTTTGAGGATTCTCACGGCTGCGAAGTATCCGCGAGGTTCGTCCACGGGGGCAGCCGAAAAAGTAGTTATGGTGCGCGCGAGGGTGGGGACTTCGACGACACAGCGAGCGACGTGGTTGGGCGTGGTGGCGTTGGCCTCGTCGGTCGCCGCCGCAGCGCCTGCGCCGGGGCCGTTCTCCTACCCGCGGTACCTTCGCCTGCTGCCGGGAATCGGCGCGGTGCCGCTGGTGACCGGCACCGACACCGCGTTCACCCTCGATGGGGGGGTGCACTCGTTCGACGGCGCGTTCTCCACCGGCGTCTCGGGCTCGGGCGCGGCCGACAACCACGGCCGGTTCCTCGTCGGCTCGTTCGGGCTCTTCGTCCAACTCGACCTCACCTATTTGATTCTCAGCTGCCTCTGGTCACACCCGCCCCAGCCCAACTGGCCGGTGCGGCTGCAGGTCGGTTCCCGCATCGGCATGGACCTCAGCGTCTCGTGGGCGCCGCGGCCCGAGTTGCCGCGGCCCCCGGACTATTGGCTCCTGCGTCCGGCGCTGTACTCCTTCGTCGACGTCGAGGTTCCGCTGGGCCCGGCGCGCGCGTGGTCGCTCATCCTGCGCGGCTCGGTGGACTCCGCCGTCAACCTGGGCAGCGTCTACCGCTGGTGTGTCGGCGTCGGCGTCGGCTACGGCTGGGGGACGCCATGAGCAGCAGGCTCACGCTCCTCGCGCTGGCGCTCTGTGCCGCGTGCAGCTCCCCGGCGCCCGCGCCGGTGCCGCTGCCGTGTCTCGCCGTCCCCGCGCAGACCGACGCTGGGCTGCCGGCCGACACGGTATGGGGCTTCGCCGACCTCCACGCGCACCCGGCGATCGAGAAGGCGTTCAACGGTGCGCTCATCTGGGGCTCGGCGGTCGACGACGCGCCGGTGAATGGCTCCGAGCTGCCGCGGATCGCTGGCTGCCCAGTGGAGACCCACACCCAGCCCGGCGTCAGCCCGATCGATCGCGCCATCGGCGCCCAGGTCTTCCCCGCGGTGTCGCAGATCGCCGGGTTCGCCCACGCGCCGGTCGGCTCGCTCGGCTACCGCGCCACGCCCGCCTGGCCGAACGCGCGCGACGTGATTCACCAGCAGATGAACGTCGGGTCGATTCGCCGCGCCTACGAGGGCGGGCTGCGGCTGATGTTCGCCGCGACGACCGATGACCAGGTGATCGCCGCGCTGCTCACCGGGCCGAACATGGTCAACGCCTTCATCCCCAAGGCGCCCGCCGACTTCGAGTCTGCCCGGCGCCAGCTGGAGCTGATTGAGAAGATCGCCGCCGACAACCCGACGTGGATCGGCATCGCCCGCACTCCGGCGGACGCACGGCGAATCATCCTCTCCGGACGCCTCGCGCTGGTGCTGTCGATCGAGATGAACGGCTTTCGCGACGGGGAGATCGAACAGCTTCACGACGACTACGGCGTGCGGCACATGTTCCCGATTCACCTCATCGACAACAACTTCGGAGGGACGGCGGCCGCCACCCCGCTCTTCAATTCCGCATCCGCGGCTGTCAGCTCGCTCTACCGCGAGGACCACCTGCCGATGCAGTTCATGGATCTCATCGCCACCCGGGACTTCCCCAGCCCGCTCGGGCGGCCGCAGACGTTCGCGACGCTCAAGCCGGTGCCAGTCTACGTCGGGCTCGACGAGGTCCAGTACCTGACCTACCAGAAGCTCTGCTACGAGCCCCTGAGCGCCTGCAGCAGCCCGGTCGCGGCGCCGACCTCGTTCCTGCAGTTCGGCCAGCAGAACCTGCGCGGCCTGTGCACCGATGCCGCGGAGTGCCTCGACGGCGGCCACTCCGGCGTGGGCCGCGTGTCGAAGCTGATGGACGATCGCTGGCTGATCGACGCCTCGCACATGTCGGCGCGCTCGGTGACGGAGACGATCGGCGTCCGGGCTGGCTATCCATTGATTGCCTCGCATGGCGACATCGTCCACCTGTGCAGCGGCAACCCGACGCTCCCGCCCTGCGTCGACTCGGCGCCCGGGCCGCTGAGCGAACGGCAGCTCGACGGCGAGGCGGCGCGGGAGATTGTCCGGCGGCAGGGCGTGCTCGGGCTGGGCGTGGGCACCGGCAACTACGGCGCGCGCGCGCTGGTGGTGGCGCGGGGTGCGCCGCTCTTCATCCTCGACCCGTCGGGCGGCGCGAGCACCGCCTGCGCCGCGCAGGACTCTGACACCGGGGTGCCCACCGACAGCTGTGCGCCGGCGCTCAGGCTTGATGGCGTCGATGCGGGCACGCTGCTGCGGACGCTGCAGGTAGACGCCGTCGGCGGGGTCCCCGGCAACAGCTACAACGCCCGGCCGTTCGTCCGCGTCGAGCTGAGAGATCCGGTCGACCCCCACGAGTTTCAGCGGCGGGTCGTGGTCGCGCCGCTCGATTGCACCGTCCAGGCCTGCGGGGCGTCGGTGGACCTGGGGACCCGCGACGCGCCGACGACGCCGCCGGTGTCCGCGTGCACCGCGGTCAGCCCCACCGACGCGGGCAGCTGTCCCGACGGCGGCAGCTGCGGCACCGCTTGGTCGGTCGACGACCTCGAGAGCGTGACGGTGCAGTGGCTCTACCTGGAGTGCGACGCCAAGTGCCAGCAGGCCGGAGGCAACGCCGGCCGCCAGTGCGCCGCGACCTGGGAGGACGCACGGGCTCCGCGGTGGTCGATCACCGCGCTCGAGCTGTCGGCGCCCCAGGCCGACGCGGGAAGCATCTGCCTCGCGAGCTTCGGGCCCCGCGGCGGGGCTCCGCTGGCGACGCTTCAGGGCAAGAACGGAACCTTCCCCCTCTACCAACGCTCGGACGGCGCGAGCGTCTCGCCGCCGGTGAAGGCCACCGGCCACCTGCTCAAGGTATCGGTGACGGCGGGCGCATCCGGCAAGACGCTCCCTGGCGCCGGCTCGGCCCAGGCAGGGGCTCAAATCTGCGCCGCGGTTCGCAAGCGGGTCGGCGGCGAGTGCGTCGCGGCTCCGCCTCCCGCGCCTGGCTCGGTCGACTGCCCGGGC
Source organism: Archangiaceae bacterium (assembly GCA_043776025.1). Taxonomy (GTDB): domain Bacteria; phylum Myxococcota; class Myxococcia; order Myxococcales; family Myxococcaceae; genus JAYVRT01. The sequence continues at coordinate 3,696 of JAYVRT010000548.1, forward strand.
GCCGACGGGTGGATCTCGATCAACCAACGCGGAGCCTGGAATCCGGGTGTGACGTTGTTCGGCTTCGTCCGTTCCGCCGAGGACGAGCGCGACGTCTGCGGCCTCGACCTGAAGGTGCTCGACTGGAGCCGGTCGAACCCACCCTTCACCATCGACTCCATTCGCATCGAGGCGATTGAGGATCCAGTCGGCCACTGGGTGCGGCGCTACGCCGAGGTCGCGCGGCACGTGGCCGACGGCGGAATGGGGGTGATCGCGCTCGGCACCGACTTCAACGGGCTCAACGGGATGATCGACATCTCCGAGCGCCCGCTGCCGCCCGCGGCGAGGGCGCCCTCCGCGTGCCCGGTGACTTCCGGCGGTCCCGCGCCCTCGACGATCGCTCCGTTGCGCCTTCGCAACCACGACGGCACCCTCGCCGAAGAGGTCCGCATCGACGAGCGGGGGCTGGCCACCTACGGCCTGCTCGCGGACTTCGTCGCGATCGTCGAGGCCTACCCGGGCTGCGGAGGAGACGTGCGCGACTCGCTGATGCTCTCCGCCGAGGCGACGCTGCGCGCCTGGGAGAAGGTCGTCGACCCCACGGCGCCGCCGCGGCCGCCGTTGCCGACGCGCCCGTTCCTCTGCGCTCTGCCGCCGGGGGTGGGCCCTTGAAGCGGGTCGCCTGCGTTGGGGCGCTGCTCACCGCCGGCCTCGCCTCGGCCGCGCCGTTCGATCAATTCAACGTGCGCGACCGCTCGGTCGCCGTTGATGCCGGGGCCGCGGCATCGCTCGCCGACGGAGGCGTCGCGCCCACCGGCCCGGCCGACGCCGGCGAGGACCTCTCGTTCTCCTACCTCAACGGCGTCGGCTCCGAGGGCCGTACCTGGGAGGTGGTGAGCGAGACCGCGTTCGGGACCCAGCGCATCCTCACCGAGCGGCTCGAGCTGGGGTTGGGGCTGGCGCTGCCGGGCAAGACGTTGATCGCCGTCGGCCGCGTCGGCGTCGGCATCGACGGCGCGGTGAACTCGCGGCTCTACGCGCTGCAGGGGATGACCGGCTCGCTCGGAATCCGGTACCAATCGTCCACGGGTGCCTTCTCGATCGAGCTCGGCGCCCGCCTCATCCCGGGGTGGGGCGGGCCCAATGACAAGGACCCGAGCGCCCAGGCGCTGGCGCTGGGAGCGACCCAGACGAGCGCCGCCGCCGACGACGCGCGGTGGCTCCCGGTGAGCTCGACCGGCGCCCAGCTCTACGTCGAGATTCAGTCGCGGACGCGCCCGCATCAAGCCGGGCCGTTGAACCTCTGCATCGGCGCCCGCTACGGAGGGCAGGCCTCGCTCGCGCCGATCGCCGTCAACACCTGGCTCGGCGCCGAGCCGCAGTTCCTTGGCAACGCCTACCTCGAGGCCTACGTCGGCATCGCCCGCATCCGCGGCTGGAACACCCGGCTCGCGCTCGGCGTGAACGGGAACCTGAGCCTCTCGAGCATCTGGCCTTCCGACGTGCCGATTCCCTTCATGGTCGACGGCTTCGTCGGCTGGTCGCCGAAGGATTGGCTGGTGCTGCGGGTGTTCACCGGTTTCGCGGGCAGCGCGGGCGGTCGTCCGGGGCAGCT
>JAYVRT010000549.1:0-5289 GCA_043776025.1 Archangiaceae bacterium
GCCGCCGCCGCCGCCGCCGCCGCCGCCGCCGCTCGAACACCCAAGGACGACCAGGGACATCAACAAAATGGCTCGCATGTTCTTCTCCCGCGGATGCACGGCGTCGCTCAAACGGAGGGTCATGCCCTGAAGACAAGACTCGAGGTCGGGCTTTTCACGCCTTTTGAAACCGTGAGTTGCGGCGGCGGGTTGCGGGCGGCGAGGAGCCCGAAACTCGAACGCCGCTTCGCTAACCGACCTGCATCGCGGGAGCGCCAGGCTGCTTGAACACCAGGTGGAGCCCGAGCGAGGTGGCGTAGTCCTCGAGGACCTTCTTCGCGGCGTTGTTCGGACTGACGCAGCCGAACTCGACGCTCGCGGTGCGCTTGGCCAGCTCGGCGATCACCGCTTTCTGGCGCGCCGGAAACAGCGGAGCGAGCGCCTTGACCATCTCCCTCGCTTCGGTCGCGTCGAGGACGTAGCGCGCCGCCCCCTTTCCGCCCCACGACGGCCAGAAGTTGTCGTTCTTCGAGTCGCTGTGGGCGGTGAGCAGGCTCTGGCAGACCTCGGCGGGGGTGCCGCTCCACTTGAACGTCGGCTTGGCGAAGGGGTGCGCCGCCGGCAGGTCGATGTCGTTCATCGTCTTCGACTTCGCCCACTGCACGAAGTTGAGGAACTGCTTCTCGCCGGTGGTCTTGAGGCGCTTCTGTTCGACGTCGCTCAGCAGCCCGTTGCCGTCGAGGTCCGCCTTCTTCGCGTTCGCCTGGAACTCGTCGATCGCGGTGTTGATCTTGTCGAGCTGGGGGCCGCCGCGGGAGATCGCACGGCCGACGACGGAGTTGATGCCCGCCACCAGCTGCGGCCCGTCGGCCCCGGTGAGCCAGCCCGTCGACGTCTTCGGCCCAACTCCCAGGTGACCGCGAATCTGCCGCATGTCTCCGTCGCGAATCGCCCCGTCTTTGTTCAGGTCAGCCTTGGCGACGATCTTCTTCAGCAGAGCAGCGCCATGGGTGACGTCGGTCAGCTTGATGTTGGCCATGTCCGCGATTTTGGCACGGCGGGGCCGGGATGCGTCAACGCTTTGAGCCGATCGTCACTTCGCCCAGGCTCCAATGCTCCTGGCCGACCAGGTCCATCACGTAGTGCGCCAGCGCGAGCCGGGAGATCTGCCCCGGTGCCTTCTCGCCGTGCCGAACGGTGATCACCTGCTGCTTCCGGCCCTCGTCGGTGAGGTGGGTCGCGCGGAGAATGACGTACTCGAGCCCGCTGACGCTCACCACCGACTCGGCCGCGGCGAGGTCGTCGTAGTGCCGCGTCCGCCCCCCGTGCAGCAGCTTCCCGAGCAGCCCCGGCCCGTGGCTTTGCTGAACACCGTCGAGCTCGGCACACGAGATGAGAATGAAGCGCGCCAGCATCTGCCGCGCCTGCAGCTCCCGCACCAGGTTGGCGATGCACTGGCCGACGACCGGCTGGTGGGATCCGACCGCGGCGACCACGTTCTTGCAGCCGGAGATCAACGCTCCCAGGCCCGTGCCCTTCGCGGCGTCGCCCTCGATCACCGTCAGGCTCTCGTGGTACCGCTTGATTCGCGTCGGGTCGCGGGTGAGCGCGTTGACGCGAAACCCCACCTCGATGGCCCGCCCGATCAGGGCGTGCCCGAGCTTCCCAGTCGAACCGAGAATTCCCACCCGCGCCACGGCCCGAGTCTAGCCCGGGCACCCGACGGCGCCGGTTTTTCGCCCGCGGCCGACTCTGGTACGCGCCTGGGCGCTCCGCGATATCCTCCCGATCTGACGATGGCCAACGACGACGACTCCGGGCTCGAGCTCGACTGGAAGGGCCGGGCGGCACGCGAGCCGGGCGCTCCCCCGCCGACCGCGGCGCAGCAGGGGCTGGCCCAGGCGGGGAAGGGGCTGCCGGGCGAAGTTCAGTACATGAGCGACGACCTGAAGCTCGAGCTGAACGAGCTGCTCACCGGCCCGGGGCTGAAGGTCCGCCAGTTCCGTGAAGCGCTGCAGATGCTCGTCGGCTGGGACCAGGCGAATCAGTACGAGGTCACCAGCATCGAGGGCCGTCCGGTGTTCTACGCGGCGGAGAAGCGGGGCACGCTCGCCGCGCTGTTGCGCAACTTCAACCCCTTCCACCAGCGCTACGTCGAGTGCCTCACCCCTGCCGGCACCGTGGCGATGACCATCGACTTCCCCTTCACCCTCTTCTTCCGCCGCGGAGAAGTGCGGGCGTGGGACGGCCGGCTGATGGGCCGCATCCAGCAGCGCTTCAGCCTGCTGCGGATCGCCGTCGACATTCTGACCCCAGGCGGCGTCACCCAGCTGACGATCCAGGGGCCGGTGTTGAAGATCTTCTCCTTCAGCGACTGGATCTTCACCGTCAGGCAGGGCGAGCGAGTCGTGGCGCGCATCAAGAAGCACTGGGCGGGGTGGTTCGCCGAGACCTTCTCCAACGCAGACAACTTCTCCATCGAGTTCGAAGACGGCTTCACCGACGCGCGCCAGCGCCAGTTGATGGTGGCGGCGGCGCTGACCCTCGACCTGGTGAACTTCGAGCAGAAGAGCGACAAGGGCTCGCTGCTCAACCTCCTCGGCAGCTGACGCCAGAGGTCTAGAACTGCGCGCGCAGGTAGTCCTCGAGCAGCGCCAGGTCGTGGTCGGTGATGCCCGAGCCGGTCTTCAGCCGCATCCGTTCCAGCACCGCCATCGACCGGTCGAACGTGTCGAGCTTGGCGTAGACCCGGGACAGGGTGTGGCACTTCGAGCACCGCGCCTGCATCAACGCGAACGCCTTCTGCTCGGCCTCGGGATCCACCGGGTTCGACGCCGCCTCTTCCGGGGTGGGCTCGGGCTCGACCGCCGCCACCGGCTCGGGCGCCGGCACCAGCGGAGCCGCGACCTCGGGCGGCGGGGTCGGCGTCTGCGTCATCGGCTTCGCCCCGGCCACTGGCCTCGGGCCCCGGCTGGGCGGCACCAGCCTCAGCGTCTGCGTCATGTACTTCGTCAGCCGCGCCACGTCGGAGCGGGAGATCAGCAGCGGCGCCTTCCGCCGCATCTGCTCGATCAGCTTGCGCCACGCCGGCTCGGTCATCCGGGTGTGCTCGGTGACCTCCTCCGAGTGGCAGTAGAGACACTTCGCCTCGTAGTCCAGGCGCGGGCTCGGGGCGGCGGCGACACTCAGGCTCAGGAGCAGGGCGAGCATGGTCAGTAGCCGAAGATGATGCCGACGCGCGCCATGTGGCGCAGCGGGTAGGGGGTGTTGGTGAAGGTCCACAGCTCGTAGTCGGCCTTGAACGCGAGGTGCTCGTTGGCGCGGACCAGCACCGCCGCGGTCTGGCGCTGGACCCCCGCCTGCGCCGAGGTGAGCTCGGAGTTGGGCAGCGGCATCCCGAAGCGCTGCAGCCCGTCGGTGCGCAGGATGATGCTGACCTTGGGATGCGGGGTCCAGTCCGCCTGGAGGTACCAGCCCGTCTTGAGGAACCACTTGTCGACGAGGACGAAGGGGTAGCCGCCCGCGTTGGGGTCGAGGTCCGTCCTTCGCCCGAGCGCCTCGGCGCGGAGCACCACCGGACCCAGCCGGAGCCAGGCCTCGATGCCGGCCATCACGTACCAGAGCTGGTCCGCTGCGTCGTAGGTGCCGGCGCTGCCCGAGCCGCCGATCGCCCAGTTCTCGCCGGTGAGCACGAGGCGGCCCCCGAACGCCGGGGTCTTGTTGTTGTCGACGTAGGTGCGGGACCGGGCGAAGTCGAAGTCGTTGTCTCCCGCGAGCCCCTTGACCGCGTAGAGCGTGTAGTCGAACTGCACCGTGTCGCTCAGCGACTTGCTGCCGAAGATCTCCGCCCCGTTGTCTACCCAGGGCGCGGGGACGATGCCGAGGTTGAAGCCCTGCTTCCCGTAGTTGATCATGTCGCCCATCGCGTACGGCAGCGGCTTGCTGGGCGTGGAGAAGTTGGTCGGATCGTGGCGGACGGTGAACTCGCCGAAGGGCACGTTGATCCGCCCGACGCGGACGTTGAAGAACGGCTTGAAGTGCACCTCGCCGTAGGCCTGGTCGACCTCGATGCCGTGGCAGCCGCCGCAGGCCTTGGCGGTGAAGCTCACCCCGTGGCCGATGTCGGCGACGACCTTCTGCGCCACCTCGAGCGTCAGCCCGTTGATCCCGAAGGGCGACGGGTTGTTGGGCGGCGTCGGCCCGCTGACGTAGCGGTAGTCGAGCGACGCCGAGCCGGCGAGGATGACGTCGTAGGCCCCCGCGGGGAGGGCGATGAAGAGCAGGCTGAAGGCCGCCCACGCCTGGCGCATGGCGCGCGGACATAGCAGGGCGCGGCGCTTTTAGGGTCAGCCGAAGGTGCGCTGGAAGCACAGCCGCTGCGAGGGACCGAAGCCGAACGCGTAGAGGAACTCGAGCAGCTCGAAGCGGTCGCGAGAGACCTCGGTCTCCAGCCGCTCGACATGGAGCGCCGCCAGGTTCTCGACCAGCTGTTCGAGGACCGCGCGTCCGAACCCCCGGCCTTTGTAGCCGGGGTCCACGCCCACCGTCTCGAGCGCCGCGGTGGCCTCGACGTGTCCGAAGTCTCCGGAGTCCACCCGGGCCATCGCGAACGCGACCGGCAGGCCGTCGCCTTCGGCCACGAGCGACACCTCGATCGCCGACTCGGTGAAGACCTCTTCGAACTTCTGCGTCAAGAAGGCGCGGCGATCCGTCCCGGTGATGAGCCGGTCGATGCGGACCACGGCGTCGAGGTCGTCGGGCCGCAGGTGGCGGATCAGCGGCGGCCACTTCTCGATCTCGTCGTCGTCGATCGGCAGCGGGATCCGGTCCACGGTGCGCTCGAGGATCGGCCGCGGCGCGAGGGTGAAGCCGGCGCCGTCGAGGAACTTCATCATCGCGTGGTTGCGCCAGTCGACCTGGGTCACCACCGTCTTCACCCCGCGGGACTTCATCAGCTCCTGCAGGCCGTTGAGCAGCCGGCGTCCGTGGCCGTGGTGCCGCTGGCCCGGGTCGACGCCCACCGCTTCGAGGACCACCACCTCCTGGGGGCGCCCGAACTCTCCTCCGGCCATGCGGGCAAGGAGGAAGCCGGCGAGGCCGTGGTGGGTGGTGAGGGCGAGCTGGAAGTGGCGGCGGGGCTGGCGCAGCGCGAGCTGAAGGCGCTTGAGCAGGTAGCCGCGCCGCGAGGTGCCCGAGGTGACGCGGTCGAGCGCCGCGACCGCCTCGAGGTCCTCCGGCCGCAGCGGCCGGAGCACCACTTCACTGGGCAGCAGGGTTGAGGGGTCGAGGGTCTGCGGCGCGGGTTGACGG
>JAYVRT010000550.1:0-5286 GCA_043776025.1 Archangiaceae bacterium
TGGTCAGGAATCTTGGCGATTTCCGCAAAGCCACCTGACCAGTCCCGAACCGGGAAGGCCCAAGCGCCCTACCCTTCGGGCTTGTGGGCCGCTTCCTTCGGGGGCACGAGCTCCTTGATGCCCTTGGGCTCGATCGACAGCAGGAACAGCGACTTGTGCGCCTCGCGGGCGTCGTCGAAGCGGGTGGTGCCGGTGGCGCCCTCGTAGTCCTTGAGGGTGGCGAGCCGGTCGCGCAGCTCGGCGCGGGTCTTCGGCGCGCCCTTGTCGATGACCGTCTTCAAGATCCCGGCGGTGTCGAAGCCGATCGCGTCGAGCAGCGTCGGCGAGCTGTCCTTGTAGGCGTCGTGGAAGTTGTCGACGAAGGTCTTGGTCGCGGGGCGCTTGCTGTTCTCGTAGAAGCCGTCGACGTAGACGCTGCACATCACGAACTTGCCGCCGCGCTCGACCAGCTCGAACTCCTGGGTCTGGCGATTCTTCGGAGAAGACCAGGTCGAGGGCCCGAGCAGGGTCACCGTCTTCAGCTTGTCCTTGCCGGTGGTCTTCTGAATCTTCTCCAGGTCCTTCTTGTCGCAGGCGTTGGTGATGATGTCCTCGACGGCGAGCGCGGGAGCGACCAGCGAGACCCGCTGCCAGGAGTCGGGCAGCAGCAGCGCCTCGAAGTCGATCACCGGGTCGAGGTCTTTGCGCAGCCGCTCGAGCGCCTTGCGCTTGTGGAAGTCGTCGAGCCCCTGCTCGCGCAGCGCCCGCAGCTTCTCGATGAACTCCGGGCGGTCTTCCTTGTACTTGCGGCCGACGAGGCTCTGGGCCTCGGCGGTGAAGGTGGTGGCGTCGTGCTCGTAGCTCTCGGCGCCGCGCACCGTGCCGCCGCGCCGTTCGACCGCGTCCCAGAACTCGTTGGACAGCTCCACCCCGAAGGGGATGTTCGGGTACATCACCGCGAACGTCTTGTAGCCGAGCGTTCCCATCGCGTAGTCGGCCAGCGCCTCGGCCTGCTGCGAGTTGGTCACCATGTTGCGAAAGACGTGGGGCCCGATGAGGGTGATGTCCTCGGTGCGGGTGAGGGTGACGATCGGCACCTGCAGTTCCTCGGCGACGAGCGCGGCCCGGCGGCTGTCATCGGAGAGCAGCGGCCCGATGATCGCGATCGCCCCATCGTCGAAGACGAGGTCCTCGACCATCTTCCCCGCGAGGTTGACGTCGCCCTGGCTGTCCTTGACGACGAGCTCGATGTCGCTGCCCTTGAGCGCGAGGTTGATGCCCCGCATCACCGCGTCGCCCAGCGCCTTGTACTTGCCGGACATCGGCACCACGACGCCGACGACCTTCGGCTTCACGTCCGAGCGGCGGGCGATCCGCGTCAGCATCGCGTTGGCGTCGGCGGTGTAGGGGCTGCCGGGCGCTTCCTTCACCAACTGCTTCAGGGTGTCGTCGAGCCGGGGCCAGTCGCGCAGGTGGTAGTAGACGCGGCCGAGCTTGAAGGTGAGCAGCGGCCAGGCAGGGTGGTTCTTCGGCAGCTCGTTCCACACCTCGGCGATCGAGAGGAAGCTGACCTTGGTCTCCACCGTCTCTTCGAGCTTGCCGAGCGCGGCGGTGCGTTCGGCGTCGCTGCCCGCCGCGTCGACCGCCTTGATCGCCAGCTTCAGCGCGTCGCCGTAGGCCTGCGCCGCGGCGGCGGCCTTGGCGAGGGCGTCCTGCGCCTTCTGCTTGTCCGGCCCTTCGAGCTTGTCGACCAGCGCCGACAGCGTCTGGTACGCGTCGCGGTATGCCTTGAGCTCGAGGGCGGCGAGCCCGGACTTGAGCCGCGCATCGTTGGCCTTCGGGTGGAGCGGGTTCTCGAACAACAGCTCGTTGAGCGCCTTGCGCGCCTCGACGTAGTCGCCTTCCTCGAAGGAGAGGACGCCCGCCTGGTAGAGCGCGTCCTGCCCGGCGGTGGTCTCGGGGAAGGCCTTGCGCACGGAGAGCAGGGCCTCGATCTGCTGCTTCTTCGGCTTGCCCTGCCCCACCTTGAGCGCGGCGGCGAGCGCGTCGTCGGCCTTGGGCACCGCCTTCGCCTCGACCCGGGGGCGCTCGTTGAGCGTGCTGCCGCCGGTCGCGCGGGGTGGGCAGCCGCACACGAAAGCGAGGGCGGACAGACATAGAGCGAGGCGAATCGGACGCATGTCGGGCGGACTCCTTAGCAGCGCGGAGTAGACGCGGGAACAATGCACGCGCCGCGCCGGGCTCAGGAAACCTTTGGGCGGGGAGCGGCCTTCTCCCACGGCCTGGCCTGCTCCAGCTCGAAGGCCAGCTCGAGCAGCGTCTGCTCCTGACCGTTCGCGGCGGCGAAGTGCATTCCGATGGGCAGGTTCGAGGCGCTCCGGCACAGGGGCAGGGAGATCGCGGGCGCCCCGGCGGCGTTGAAGACCGCCGCGAACGGGGTGAAGGCGAGGACCTTTTCGAGGCCCTCCTCGAAGGGCATGTCGGACCTGAAGTAGCCGAGCTTCGGCGTCACCTGGCCCGTCGTCGGGCAGAGCAGCACGTCGTGCTTCTTGATCAGCTCGGCGTACTCGGCGGTGAACCGCCGCAGGCGGATCAGGTCACCGACCGCCCGCAGCTTGTTCTTGGTGAACATCCCCGCGAACCCGTGGGTCCACGGCTCGTGCTTGTCGGCGATGAAGCCCTTGCCACGCACCACCAGCCCGCCGCGGGGCTGGACGAAGGAGACCCAGCCCCAGAGGCTGATGAAGTCCCGCACCACCGACTCGGGCAGCGGGCAGGACACCAGCTCCACTTCGTGTCCGAGCTCGACGAGGAGCGCCGCGGTCTTCTCCAGCGCCTGGACCATCTCGGGGGCGATCGGCCGCTTCGTCGGGGGCTCGGAGAACGCCGCGATCTTCAGCCGCTTCGGACGCGGCGCCACCTCGGGGGCGAGCATTCGCTTTCCGGCGGGCCGCTGGGCGTCGATCGCCCGCCAGAAGGCCACCGTGTCCCGGACGGTGCGCGAGAGCACGCCGTGGACCGCGATGTTGACCGGCAACAGGTTCGAGCCTTCCATGTCGAGCCGGCCGCGGGTCGGCTTGAGCCCGACCAACCCACAGCAGGCCGCGGGGATCCGAATCGAGCCGCCTCCGTCGCTGCCGTGCGCCATCGGCACCGTTCCCGACGCGACCAGCGCGGCCGCGCCGCCCGAAGAGCCGCCCGTCGAATGGTCCAGCGCCCAGGGGTTGAGGCAGGCCCCGAAGGCCGCCGGCTCGGTGGTGCAGATCAGACCGTACTCGGGCGTGGCGCTCTTGCCGAGGCTGACCACGCCGGTGCCTTCGATGAGATCCACGGTCGGGTCGTTGCGCTTGGAGATGAACTCCCCCGACGCCGCGGTGCCCCATGCCGTCCGCACGCCCTTCACCTGCAAGAGGTCCTTGATGAACGTCGGCACGCCCGCGAGCGGACCGGTCGCGCGGTTGGCGCGCTCTCGGGCCAGTTCCGGAGTGGGCGTGACGACGGCGTTGAGGCCCCGCGCCGCCTCGGCCCGGACCAGCGCGGCGTCGATCACTTCGAGCGCGGTGACGTCGCGGCGGGCGATCCGTTCGGCGGTCTCGACCGCGTCCCACGACGCCGACTCCCAGGGGTTCAGTGACATCCACTCTCCGTCGAAGAATCAGGCGTCGTAGAGCGCATCGACATAGGAGCAGAGCAGGTCGCCCACCAGCCCTTTGAACGGCAGTGACGCAGCGAGGCCGTAGACGGGAGCCATCCCATCCTTCGACGGCGGCACGTTGCGCACCGCCTCGACCGAGCTTCGAAGGTCTTCCGCGAAGCGGTCGACGACTCCCGGCTGTGCGTGCCGCAAGGTGACGCAGAGGTGAACGGCGGGGGGCTTCTGCAGGCCGTTGAGGCTCCAGCCGCGCCGGGTCATCTCGTCGAGCACGCGGTAGACGTCGACCTCGTCGGAGGTGAAGGCAATCACCCACAGCGGGTCGCCGATCACCTTCAGCTGCGGCACCGCCTCGACCGCCGCGCGCACCCGGCGGGCGGCGTCGAGCACCTTCCGGGTCGCCTCGAGATAGCCGTCTGTGCCGATGGCCATCGCCGTCGCCCACGCGCTCGCGATCAGCGCACCCGGCCGACTGCCCGAGAAGCCAGGCGTCACGTAGAGGCCGCCCGACCAGTCAGGGCTGGTGAAGTACTGGTGCTTGCGCAAGGCGTGCCCGCGGTAGAGCACCACCGAGGTGCCCTTCGACGCGTACCCGAACTTGTGGGTGTCGGCGGACATCGACGTCACGCCCGGCAGCGAGAAGTCGAAGCGCGGCACCGGGTAGCCGGCCTCGGCCGCGAACGGGAGCACGAAGCCGCCGAGGCAGGCGTCGGTGTGAAAGCCGATCTTTCGCTTCTTCGCGAACGCCGCGAGCTCTTCGATCGGGTCGATGACGCCGTGGGGAAACGACGGGGCCGAGCCGATCATCGCGAGCGTCGATCGATTCACCGCCGCTTTCATCTTCGAGACCACCGCGCGTCCGTCGGGCCCGACCGGCACCCGAATCACCCGGACGTCCATCGTGTGGCCGGCCTTGTCGAACGCGGGGTGCGCCGACGAAGGCATCACCAGGTTGCCGTGGCGGATGCCCCGCACCGCGCGGCTGTGGTCGCGGTAGGTCTTCATCGCGAGCATGATGCTCTCGGTGCCGCCCGACGAGAGCGTGCCGCAGACGCCCTCCGGGTCGTCCCCGCCGCCACGTTGGCCGCCGAGCAGCTGCGCGGTCATCGAGACCAGCTCGGCCTCGAAGCGCACCACGCTCGGCCAGACGTCGGCGTGCAGCGGATTGGCCTGGGAGAACAGCGCGTACACTTCGTTCTGGAAGTGCAGGTGGGCCTCGTCCCCGTGGTAGACGCCGCCCGACAGCCGCCCCTGAGCCCACTTCGGATTCTCGCGGCCGGCCAGCGACTTGAGCGCCTCGAGGATGACCCCGGGCTTGAGGCCATGCTGCGGCAGCTGGTTCGCCGCGAGCTCGGTGGGGCGGTGCTTGCGCACCTCGGCCCGCAGCGACTGGGCGAGCTTCTGCTTCTCGGCGCGGACCAGCCCCCCGACCCCGGGGACCTTGTCGATGACGCTCTCGAGGCGACGGACGAGCCCGGGGGGAAGGTTGGCCAGCAGTCGCTGAGCCGTGGGAGGAATTTGCATACTTCGTTCAGTCCCTGGGGGTGAAGCGATGCCCCATAGTTCGGCGGTGTTTGAACTCGAGCAGAAACTGCTCGAACCGTTCGGTGTAGAGCGCGGCGTGTTTGAGATCGGGTTGAAAGGTCTTGTGAATC
>JAYVRT010000551.1:0-19957 GCA_043776025.1 Archangiaceae bacterium
CGGCGGCTTCTCACACGCGCCCAGGACACAGGAGCCCCGGCAGCAATCCGCGTCGTCGCTGCAGGGGAGCGTCGGGAGCACGCAGCACAGCCCATTGGGCCCGCAGCTGCCGGCGCAGCACTGCACGTCGGCGGTACAGCCGAGCAGGTTCTGTTGGCACGCGCAGAGGTTGGGGACCTTCGCGCCACAGCCAGCGGCGAGGCTACAGACGCCGCAGTCCACCTTGCGAACCACCCCGCAGTTGTCGAGCGCGTCCAGCGCGTCGCAGTTGGCGCCGTGGCTGTTGCAGAACGCCCAGTCGTCCTCGGGCACGCACGGGCCGCAAACGAAGCCGGCGCTGTCGGTGTTGCAGACCTCAGGGCCAGAGCAGTTGCCGCAGCTGAACTGCTGCGGGTGCCCGCAGTTGTCGGTGACCTTCAACACCCCGCATTGATACCCGGCGCCGCTGCAATAGGCGGCGCCGGTGATCGGAATGCAGTTGCACGCGCTCCCGCAGCCGTAGACCTGCGCGACGCCGCAGCTGTCGAGTTGGGAGAGGGTCCCGCAACCCGCGTCCGCCTGCGCGCAGACGAATCCCGCGTCCACCGGCGTTGAAACGCAACCACAGACGTTGCTGACACCTCCACCCCCACACGTCTGTTCGCAATCGTCCGCGTCGAGGGCGCGGTCGTCGGCAAAGAGGTGGCGGTGCTGGTCCAGGTGCTGGAGAGCACTTCTGGCCAGGTGCTCGGTGAAGCGAGCTTCGTGATTCAGGTCGCCGACGTCGATCGCGAGGTGCCGGCTCGGGTGGCGATGCTGGCGAAGACGCTCAAGGCGCTGATCCCGGCGAAGCTGGCGCTCGAGCCGTCGCCGCCGAAGGACGCTCCGCTCGCTGTCACCGGGCCCCCAGTCGAGCCGCGATCGATGGCGCCGGTGTGGATCACTGGCATCGGCGCGGTGGCCTTCGCCGGCACCGCCGCCGGGCTGCTGGCGATGGGCGCCTCGGCCCGCGCTTGCTTGAACGGCCCACCGGTGAACGGCTCGCCCACGGTCTGCGTCCCCGCCTCCCAGGCGGCGGCGGTAGGGCAGCGCGCGGACGTCGGCGCCACCGCGGGGACGGTGGTCGGCTCGATCGCGCTCGGGCTGGCGGCGACGACGATCGTCGAGTGGCTGGTGCTGAAGAACTGAAGGTTCGCCGGCAAGCTCCAAGCTGGCCGTCAGTCAGCCTCCGACCCAGCGCTACTTCGCCGGCTTCGGCGCCTTCTCGAAGAAGGCCGCGACGTCCTGGTCGATCTGGGGCGTCACTGAGTGGGGCACTCCAGGGTAGAGCGTGAATCGGGCGTTGAGGCCCGCCTTCGAATACAGCCGCTCGGCGGCCTTCCACCGCAGCACGGGCGTCTTGCCGAAGCGGCGGAAGATCAGCTCCTCGTCGGCCTGGGAGAAGCTGTCGCGGTGCGGGACCGCGTCGTTGTCGTCCTGGTCGCCGAGGAAGAAGAAGAACGCGACCTTCTTCAGCTGCGCCGGGTCGACCTTCTGCCCGATGAGCGCCTCGACGTCGGAGATCCCCACCGGCCAGGGGAGCTTGTCAGCCTCGACTTGCGCCAGCGGGGCCAGCGGCCATCCACCCGGAGAGCCGATGGCGACTGCGCTGACGCGATCCGGGTGGAGCACGGCGAAGCGATTGACGAACGAGCCCGACGCGGAGAACCCGGTGAGCATGACCTGGGCGCTCAGCTCGACGCCCTTCTGCTTCAGCCCGGCGCGGGCGTCGTCGATCATCGCCAGCAGTTGGAGATCGACGCGGGCGTAGGCTTCGACGCGGGTCTCGAGCGCGGCCCGGGTCAGCGCGTGGAGGTAGAGGTTGACCTTCGGGTCCTTCGAGGGCGGACGGGGAAACAGCGGCACCAAGAGCGGGGCGCCCAGGCGCTCGGCGAGCGCGGCCTGGCGACGGACCTCACAGCTGCCGGCGGTGCGAAGCAGCTCGAGGTCCTCGCTGGTGAAGCCGGTGTTGAGCGGGGCGACGATCAGCTGCGTCGAGGTCACCTTCTTCGGCATGAAGAGGACGTAGGGCCAGTGAAAGCCGGCTCCCGGCCGATGCTCGATCGCAGTGTTCGCGTCCACCTGGCAGCGATGCGCCGCCGGGCCTCGAATGCCGAGCAGCGCGCGCGCCGCCGTAGCCGGAGGCCGGTCGAGTTCGACGGTGTACTTGCCGACGGGAAGATCCTGGATCACCGTCGCGTCGCCGCCCCGGCCGGTCCACGTCGCCAGCACCTTGGCGTCGGGCGAGAGCAGTCGAAAGGTGAGCACGTGCTCGCCCGTCTCGGCCCAGAAGGAGATCCGGTGCTCTTCGCCGGCCTGGGGGAGGAAGAACTCGAAGCGGTCGGTGGTCTTCTCCGGCTTCGCCTCGAGCGCGAACCCCTGCGTCAGGTTGTACCCGTCGCGCACCAACTGGCCGCCACGGCGGTTGCCTTCGGCGAGGATGGTTTCCGGGGGAACCGCGCAGAGGAGGGCGAGAATCGGGACGAGCATCACCCCGACATATCCAATGCGGGCTCAGGGCGTGAGGAAGGTCGCGTTGTCCTTCGCGCACTGCGCCTTCACCTCGTCCGTCGTCTGCGGCGGGTAGTACCAGTCGTTGACCTTGCTCCCGTCCCCTTGCGCGCCGATGAAGCAGCCGCCGACCGAGGTGGTGCGCGGACACTGGCCGTTGGTGGACGCTCCCCCCGCCACTTTGCACGCCCCCTTGAAGGCCTCGGTGGTCAGCGTGCCGACCCGTTCCTGGCAGCGCGGCTCGGGGCCGTTGACGCTGCTGGTGCGGAAGTCCCAGGACGAAGAGCCGCCGATCGCGCCACAGGAGACGGCGGTGGCGGCGAGGACGAGGAGCGCGGCGAGACGGGTCATCGGGGGGTCCGAGCAGCAGGTGAAGGTCGCGGAGCTCCCGAGCCTAACCCCACGGCGTGTTTGGAATGGCGGGTGTATTTGGTGAGGATTGGGGCGTATCGTCCCAGGCCATGCACCGCGCTCTTCTGCTCGCGTCGTCGGCCGCGCTCTTCTGCTCGTGTCAGCCGAGCGAGAAGCCGCTGCCGCCGGACGATCTCCTCGCGCCGTTCATCGAGTCGAGGAACATCGTCGCGAGGAACTACAAGCCGGACGTGATGCTGGTCGTCGATGGCTCGGCGGGCATGGGCGCGCCGCTCGATCCCGAGGACCCCGCTTGCCCGGTGGGCTGCGGTGCGGGTGCCGCCGCTTGCCCCGACGGGTGCCCGACCCGACTGAGCGAGCTGACGCAGGGTCTCATCGCCGGGCTGACTGCGAATCCGATTCCGGCGCGCCTGGGCCTGATCGCCTTTCCCGTCGACGAGCCTTGCACCGCTGCGAATTCGAACGTGCTCGTCGGGATCTCGCACTCCCGTGATGTGGATTCCGAGTTGCTCGCCACGGTCGGCGACATAAAGACCCAGCTCTCCAGGCTTCAGCCCGCGGGCCTTTCCAGCGCGACGGATGCGCTGCGGTTGATCAACCAGGCGCCCCCTTTCGATGACCGCTACCGCCGGCAAAGCTTTGTGATGCTCGTGACCGGCACTGTGCCTGGCCCAGGCTGCCACCGCTCGAAGGCTGCCGAGGCGGTGCTCGCACTGGCGCGCAATGGTCTAAAGACGATCGTCGTCGGTGTGGGACCGGCGGCGGACTCCCGTGAAGGCTCCGCCGCGTTCAACGCGATGGCTGAGCTCGGGGGATTTGCCCGCGTGTGTCCTCGACAGCTCGACTCCGAGTGCGGCGCCAACAACACGTGCAACGTCGAGACGAGGGTCTGCAACCAGCAGTTCTACAGCGCGGCAACCGCGGCCGAACTCGCCGCCACCTGGACCTCGATTGCCGACGTTCAGATCGATGGGAATCCGTGCGTCTACCAGCTGAGCCATCGGTCAACAGTGTTGCGTCAGCTCCAGGTGTCGTTCGATGGAGTTCCTGTCGCGACGGACGAGCCCGGCGGCGGGTGGGACTACGCAGACGGAGCGGTGACGTTCAAAGGTTCGCGCTGCGCGCAGATCAAAGACACGTTTCCGGACACTCCGATCAAGCTCGAGTTCAAGATCAACTGGACGCTGTAGCCGGCGCCTGCAGCTGCGGCAGGCGCCATAGAAAATACACCGCCGGGTAGACGAGCAGCTCGAGCGCGAACGACGTCGCCAGCCCCCCGACCATCGGCGCGGCGATCCGCTTCATCAGGTCGGCCCCCGTCCCCGCGGACCACATGATCGGCAGCAGCCCGAGGAACGCCGCCGCCACCGTCATCGCCTTGGGCCGCACCCGCTTCACCGCTCCGTGGACGATCGCCTCGACCAGCTCGGCCGGTGTGCCCAGCTTGCCCCACGCCTTCGCCTCATCGATCGACAGGTCGAGGAACAGCAGCATGAAGACGCCCGTCTCCGCGTCGAGCCCCATCAGGGCGATCAGGCCCACCCAGACCGCGATCGACACGTGGTACCCCAGCGCCCAAAGCAGCCAGACCGCGCCCACCGCTGAGAACGGCACCGCGAGCATCACCAGCCCCGCCTTGAACGCCGAGCGGGTGTTGAGCAGCAGCAAGACGAAGACGAGGATCAACGTGATCGGCACGATGATCTTCAGCCGCTCGGTGACGCGGAGCATGTTCTCGTACTGGCCGCTCCAGCTGAGCGTGTAACCCGGTGGGAGCTTCACCCCCGCGACCGCCGCCTTCGCCCGGCCGACGAAGGTCCCGACGTCGGTCTTCGAGGTGTCGAAGTCGAGGTAGACGTAGCCCGCGAGCAGCCCGTTCTCGTCGCGGATCATCGACGGACCCTCGGCCAGCCGCACGTCGGCGATCTCCGACATCGGGATCTGCCCTTCCCCGCTGGGCAGCGGCAGCAGCACCCGCTTGAGCCCCTCGAGGTCGGCGCGGAAGTCGCGGGCGTAGCGCACGTTCACCGAGTACCGCTGGCGGCCTTCGATGGTGGTCGTCTGGGCGTCGCCGCCGACCGCGGTCATCACCATCAAGTTCGCGTCGTCCACCGAGAGCCCGTAGCGGGCGAGGCGATCGCGGTTGAGGACGAAGTCGAGGAAGTACCCGCCAGCGACGCGCTCGGCGTAGACGCTGCGCAGGCCTTCGACACCCTGGAGCGCGGTCTCGAGCTCGAGCGCGTGCTTCTGAATCGTCGGCAGGTCCGCGCCGCTCAGCTTGATCCCCACCGGGGTGCGGATGCCGGTGGAGAGCATGTCCAGCCGGCCCTTGATCGGCATCGTCCACGCATTGCTGATGCCGGGCAGCTGCAATTGGGCGTTCATCTCGTCGACCAGCTCCTCGACGGTGAGCCGGTCGCGCCAGATCGTCCGCAGCGCCGGAAGCAGCCAGGCCGGCGCCTTTCCCGAATACCACCGCGGCTTGGGGCGCCACTGCGCCTCGGGCCTGAGGAGGATCGTCGTCTCCATCATCGACAGCGGCGCGGGGTCGGTCGAGGTGTCGGCGCGGCCGGCCTTGCCGAACACCCGCTCGACCTCGGGGAAGGTCATCAGCAGCTTGTCCTGCACCTGCAGCGCCTTCTGCGCCTCGGCCACCGACATCCCCGGCTGCACCGCCGAGGGCATGTAGAGCAGCGTCCCCTCGTAAAGCGGCGGCATGAACTCGCTGCCCAGGTTCAGCGCCACCGGCACCGAGCCCGCCACCAGCAGCAGACTGGCGACGACCACCATCCGCGGATGGCGCAGCACGAAGCGGCACGGGGGCTCGTAGATCCGGTGGAGCAGCCGGCTGATCGGGTGCCGTTCCTCCGCGTGGTAGGTGCCGACGAAGAGCGCGCTCGCGACCCACGCCAGCGGCCGCGGCCGGAAGTGAAACGGCTCGATGCGCGCGAAGAGCATCCGCATCGCCGGGTCGAGCGTCACCGCCAGCACCGCCGCGATCGCCATCGCCAGGGTCTTCGAGAACGCCAGCGGCCGGAACAGCCGGCCTTCCTGGTCGACGAGGGTGAAGACCGGCAAGAACGCGACCGCGATCACCAACAACGAGAAGAAGACGGTCGGCCCGACCTCGAGCAGCGCCGCCAGCCGGACCTCGAAGAACGAGCCCTTCGAGCCCTCGGCCTGCCAGCGATGGATCCGGTTGTAGGCGTTCTCCACCTCGACGATGGCACCGTCGACGAGCACCCCGACGGAGATCGCGATCCCCGCCATCGACATCAGGTTGGCGTTGATGCCCAGCAGGTACATCGGGATGAACGCGAGCGCGACCGAGGTCGGAATGGTGATGATCGGCACCACCGCCGAGGGCACATGCCAGAGGAAGAGGAGGATGATCAGCGAGACGATCAGCATCTCCTCGAGCAGCTTGTCGGAGACGGTGGTGATCGCCCGGTCGATCAGCTCCGAGCGATCGTAGGTGGTGATGAGCTCCACCCCCGGCGGCAGCGACGGCTTGAGCGCCTCGAGCTTCGCCTTCACCCGCTCGATCACCGCGAGCGCGTTCTCGCCCTGCCGCATGATCACGATCCCCCCGACGACGTCTCCTTCCCCGTTGAAGTCGGCGATGCCCCGGCGCATCTCGGGCCCGAGGCTCACGGTGGCGATGTCCTTCACCGTCACCGGGGTGCCCTCCTGGGTCTTGAGCACCAGCTTCTCCAGGTCCTCGATCGACTTTACGTAACCGCGGCCACGGACCATGTACTCGCGCCCGCCGAGCTCGAGCAGCCGGCCGCCGACGTCGTTGTTCCCGGTGCGCACCGCGTTCACCACCGTCTGCAGCGGCAGCTGGTAGGCGGCGAGCGCCGTCGGGTTGACCGTGACCTGGTACTGCCGCACCTGGCCGCCGACCGTCGCGACCTCGGCGACGCCGGGCACACTCTGAATCGCGTAGCGGAGGAACCAGTCCTGGGTGCTGCGCAGCTCATCGCTGGAGTGTGTCGCGGTGCGGTCCACCAGGGCGTACTGAAAGACCCAGCCGACGCTGGTGGCGTCGGGGCCGAGCTCGGTGCGCACCCCCGCGGGAAGCTGGGCGGAGATCTTCGAGAGGTACTCCAGCACCCGGGTGCGCGCCCAGTAGACGTCGGTGCCGTCCTCGAAGACGACGTAGACGTAGCTGAAGCCGAAGTCGGAGAACCCGCGAATCGCCTTCACCTTCGGCGCGCCGAGCAGCGCGGTGACGATCGGGTAGGTGACCTGGTCCTCGATGATGTCCGGGCTGCGGTCCCACCGGGAGTAGACGATCACCTGCGTGTCCGACAGGTCGGGCAGCGCGTCGAGCGGGATGTGCCGCATCGTCCACCACGCGCCGAGCAGCGTGCAGAGCACCGCGGCGATCACCAGCAGCCGGTGCTCCGCGGAGAAGCGGATGATCGCCTTGAGCATGGGGGTCAGTTCTCCCCGAGCGTGGAGAGCGTCGAGCGCAGCTGCGACTCGGAGTCGACGAGGAAGTTGGCGCGCGTCACCAGCTGCTGCCCTTCCTCGAGGCCCTCGAGCACCTCGACGTCCTGGCCGATGCGCGAGCCGAGCTTCACCTCGCGCGGCGCGAACTTCCCCTCGCCCAGCGAGAGGAACACCACGTCCCGCCGGCCAGCATGGACCACCGCGTCGGCCGGGGCCCGCAGGCCTTCCCGCGCGACACCTTCGAGGGTGACCTCGCCGAACAGCTCGGGCTTGAGCTCGCCGGTCGGGTTGGGGAAGTGGAGGTGGACCTTCAGCGTCCGGCTCTTCGGGTCGAGCAGCGGGTCGATGAACGCCACCGTCCCGTGAAAGGTGCGGCCCGGGTACGCGCCGAGCGTCAGCGTCGCCTTCTGGTCCACCTTCACCCGGCCCAGGTCGGTCTCGTAGGCGTCGGCCATCACCCAGACCATGCCCAGGTCGGTGATTTCGTAGGGCGTGTCGCCGGGCACCAGCCGCGCGCCCTCGACCACGTTCTTCATCGTCACCACCCCGCTGATGGGAGAGACGAAGGTCAACGTCTTCGAGGCCTCCCGGCTCTTCTCCAGCCGCTCGAGCTCCGCGGGCGGAACGTCCCACAGCTGCAGCTTTCGCCGCGCCGACTCGACCAACAGGTTGCCGTTGTCCACCAGCGAGCCGCCCTTCACCAGGGCGTCGCGGGTCTGCAGCGCCAGCAACAGCTCGTTCTGTGCCGCGAGCAGGCTCGGGCTGTAGAGCGAGAACAGCGCCTCGCCCCGGCGCACCGGGCGGCCGACGAAGTCGACGAAGACGCGCTCGACGTAGCCTTCGACCTTCACGTTCGTCTTGCGCACCCGGGTGGGGTCGACCTCGACCCTGCCGACGGTGCGCCACTGCTCTCCCACTGGGCCGCGCGTCACCGGCGCGGTGCGCAAGCCAATCAGCTGCTGCCGCGCGGGATCGATGGTGAGCGTCGCCAGGCCCTTCACCTTCGGCCCCGCGCCGGCGTCGAGCTCGTCGGCGTAGACCGGCAGATAGTCCATGCCCATCTCGTCCTTTTTCGGCGCCGGCGAGGTCACCTTCGCGTCCATCGGCGACCGGTAGAAGACGACCTTCCGCTCGGCGTGCGCCGCGGGGTCGACCTTCACCAGCTTCATCCCGCAGATGGGGCAGGTCCCGGGTTGGGGCGAGGTCACCGAGGGGTGCATCGGGCACTGGTAGAGCTCGTGGGCCTCGGCCGCGGGAGCCGGCGGCGCTGGCCGCATCAACCACGCCCCCCCTCCGACGCCGAGCAACGCCGAGGCGACCGCGACGGCGATCATCAACCCCGGCTTCGTGCGCGGCTTGTCCGGGTCGCTCATCTCACATCCCCGGAGAAGCGCCGGCCGCGCCTGAAGAGTCGGTGCCCACCATCGCCCCACTCGCCGCGGGCGGCGCACCGGTCACCGGCTCGAGGCTCAGCTCGCGCATCGCGATCGCCACCCGCTGCGCCTGGGCGATGGAGTCGAGGAAGCCGCTGTAGTCCGAGACGTAGCCGGCCAGCGCCTCCAACACCGAGGCGAACGTCACCTTCCCCACCTGGTACTGGGCGATCGTGCTCGAGACGGTGGCGTCCGACTGCACCAGCAGCCCGCCCCGGTAGAGGCGATGGGTCTGCACCGCCGCGGCCAAGACCTCCGCCCGCTCTTGCTGGCGTTGCGCGAGCAGCTGCTTCACCGCTTCCCCCTGAGCCTTCGCGGCGCGCTGCAGCGCCTGCGCCTCGGCCTCCGCGGGAAGTTGGCGGTCCGCCGCCCAGACCGGCAGCGGCACGCCCACCGTCGCCAGCCACATCGGGTCGAGACTTCCGCGAGGCATCAAGCCGAGGGTCACGGTGACGTCCGGCGCGAGCTCCCGACGGGCGAGCGCCGCACGGCGGGCGGCTTGGTTTGCGAGCAGCTCGGCGCGCGCCTCTTCAGGGCTCGCCCCCCCGGGCTGCGCCGGGGCGGCCTCGGGGAGATCAGCCAGGCTTCGGGAAGTGGCCAACGGCTCGTCCAGCGGCCTGCCCCGCAACCGGTTGAGCACCGCAAGGCGTCTGCGCTCCTCGGCGTCGAGGATGTAGCGGCGCTGCGCGAGCCGGCTGCGCTCGAGCTGGGCACGCAGCAGGTCGGACTGGGCGCCGTCCCCTCCCTCGTAGCGGACCTGCGCCAGGCCGACTGCCTGCTGCCACAGCCCGTCGAGCTTTCCCAGCAGCACCCGTTGGTCGCGAATCATCAATAAGTCGAGGTAGGCACGTTCGACGTCGGCGGTGACGGTGAGCTCCAGCCGCCTCAGGTCGGCGCCGGCGAGGTCCACGCCCAGCGCGGCGACCTCGCGGCGCAGGCCCCGCTTTCCCCAGAACGGAATCGTCTGGCTGAGCATCAGCGAGACGAAGCTGGTGGGCATCGTGCCGATCTGCAGCCCCCGGAATCCGTCGTTCTGGATCCCCACCGCGAGCATCGGCTCGGGCATCGCCGAGGCCTGGGGCACCCGGTGTCCCTCGGCGGCGATGCGCTCTTTTACCTGGGCGAGCTCCGGCCGCTGCTGCAGCGCCGCCTCGACCAGCCGGGCGACCACCGGGTCGTCCGACAACGCGGGCGCCTGAGGCTCGGCGCCCAGGGCGATCATTCCAACCGACAGCATCGCCAGGACCGCTCCCATACCCCCAATAGGCGCTGCGGAAGTCCCTGTGACAGCTGGTATGCAGCCCCGTGGCTGTCACACGGCGGCGAGCGGTGCCTATCTTGATTGAGAGCTGCGTGGCGTGACGCCCAGGGACCGGGAGGCAGCCAACGAGGCGTTGCGACAGCTCCAGGTCGGAGACCGCGCGGCGGCGAAGGTGGCGTTCGATTTGTTGTGGCCGGTGATGCTTTCCTTCAGCCAAACGGCCCTGAAGGACGCCGGCAAGGCGCAGGACGTGGCACAGGAAGCGCTGATGAAGCTGTTCGAACAGGTTCAGGATTTCCGGCCCGGGGCGGACGCCTTCGCCTGGGCGTTGGAGATCACCACCTGGCAGTGCAAGAGCGAGCTGCGCCGGACCTGGCGCGCCGGCCAGAGAGATCAGCCTGAGGCATCGGCCTCCGCGCCCGCGCAGCCGGACTCGATGTACGAGCGCGAGGAGCTTCGAGCGGCCTTGACGCAGACGGTGGCGCGCCTGAGCGAGCCCGACCGCGAGCTGGTCGACGCGATCCTCCAGGAGACGTACCCGGCGCAGGCGGACGCCGCGCAGAGAAAACGGAAGGAACGGGCGCTCGGCCGGCTTCGCGCGCTGTGGAGGTCCCTGTATGGATCGCCCTGACTCCGCGGTGCTGGCGAAGGCGATGCAGCGCTATGAGCTCGGCCGGCTCCGCTGGGCCGCCGTCTGCGCCGCGCTGACGTTGGCGATCCCCGCGCTGGCGTACGCGCTCGGCCACCGGCCGGACACCGCGCTCTGGCTGGGCGCGGTGCTGGCGCTCGGCGTCGGCTTCTTCATCTGGCGGGGCAAGGGCTGGGCGGCCGCGGTCCCCTCGGGCCTGCGGGCCGGCATCGTTCCGCTGGGGTTCGCGCTCGCGGCCCAGCGCGTCGGCCATGTCTGCACCGCCGGGGGGTGCACCACGCTCTGCGTCCCCGCCTGCATCGCCGGCGGAGCGATCGCCGGAGTCCTCGTCGCCCTCGGCGCCCGCAACTCGCCCTGGCCCAGCGCCACGCTCGTCGGAGGGCTCTGGGTGAGCCTGGCGATCGGCGCGATGGGCTGCACCTGCGTCGGCTTCTCCGGCGTGCTGGGGATGTTGGCGGGGACGCTGGTGACCGCAGTCGGCGGTGCGCTGCTCGTGCCACGCCGCGCCTGACCGAGGTGTCGACCGCGGGCGTCGTCCGCGATCGCCGTCAGAGGCCGCCGGTCACGTAGAGGAACGCGATGCACATCTCGTCGTCGGTGCTCTCGCCCCAGCGGACGGTGTTCGACGTCGAGTTGTTCCAGGTGCAGGTCAGCTTCAGCGTGCTGTTGGGCTTGACGGCGAGCCCGGTGTGCGACGAGTAGAAATAGAACTGCTGCCACTGGAAGTCCCACTTGGGGATGTCGATCAGGCAGGTGCTGTCACCACCCACCGACGCCGGGGGGACGACCTCGACCTTCGCGGTCGCGCCCTTGGTGTGCATGTGGGGGACGACGCCCCAGATGGTGGCGTCGACGGGAATCTCGAAGCCGACGCTGCGGCTGTAGCCCATCGAGTTGGGAGGAATCGCGAAGTCCTTGTCCACCAGCGGGAACATCTGTGCGTGGTACGGCACCGGGTTGGTCGAGTACTGCAGCTTCACCTGGGTGCTGTCCTCGGTCGCCGCCGACTGCGACAGGTTGTAGTGCACCTGCATGATCAGCACGTCACCTGCGTACATCTGGATCCCCGTCTGCCCGGGGAAGCGGGTGACGAAGGTGCCAGGCACCCAGCCGCCGACCATCTTCGGAGCCGCGGTGCCGGGGCCGCCGAAGCAGGGCCAGCCCAGGCCGGGGGAGTTGTCCTCGAGCACCTGCGCCTCGCTTTGTGGCACGGTGTAGAGCAGCACGTGGTGCACCTCGCGGCGCTGCCCGGGGACGACCTCGAAGCCGATCAGATCCCGAACGCCCTGCAGCTTCGGGTCGAGGATGAAGCAGCGGTAGTCGTCCTTGCGGGTCTTGTCGGCGACGTACTGGTTCGGGGTGTAGCCGGCGGTGGGCGCGAGCGTGGCGTCGACCCAGGGCAGCTCGTTGCTGACCGCCTTCAGCTGGACCTGGTCCTTGATGTCGCCGATCAACGCCCCGTTGGTGTTGAAGCCGACGAGGGTGTCGATCTCCGCCTGGGTGAGGCGGCGCTCGTCCTTGTAGGAGTTGCAGGTGGGCGACGCCATCCACGGCGGCATCCGCTTCGTCGTCACCGCGTCGGCGATCACCGCCGCGTGCTCCTTCACCTCGTCGTAGCTCTGCAGCGGGAACGGGGTGATGCCGCCCGCGACGTGGCAGGTGCCGCAGTGGGTCGCGACGATCGGCTGCACGTCCCGGTACCAGTTGGGCCGAAGGTCGGGCGCCGGCGGCGGCTTCGACGCGGCTCCACAGGCGGACGCGAGGACAGCCAGAGCAACGAGGAGGGTGGGTGCGCGGAACGACTGCATCGCCCCCGTATATGGGACAGACCCCCATGCCGTCGAATCCCGCGACCTGGGTTTACGCCGTAAGCCATTGACTTGGAAATCAACCCGGGCACCACCGCGGGCTTCGCCGACAATGGCTGCTCGATGCGTCGCGTGCTCGCAGCGGGACTGCTGACGGCCCTCGCCGGGTGCGCGGCGCCGCGTCAGCTGTGGTTCGGCGGCGACGTGCACCTGGGCAACGGCGGCGCCGAGCGGCTGCGGGGGGTGGCCGCCGCGCTCGCTCCGGCCCGGGGCGTGGTCAACCTCGAGGGGCCAATCGGCACCCAGGCCGAGGCCGAGGCGTCTGGGGTCTCCGAGGGCGCGGCGGTGGTGAAGCTGGTCAACGGCCCGGGCGCCGCCGCCGTGCTCGCCGAGGTGGGCATCGCGGCGGCAGGAATCGAGAACAACCACGCGGACGATCTCGGCGAACCAGGGCGCCAGCGGACCCGCGCCGCGCTCGAGCGTGCAGGGGTGAGGACGATTGGCCCCGCGCAGCTCGAGCTCAACGGCCTGAAAGTGGTGCTCACCGCGCACGATCTCACCGGAGGTGTCCCCGCCGGGCTGGGCGCCGAGCTTCGCGCGGCACGGGTGGACGGCGCGGTGCTCGTCGCCACGTTCCACGTCACCGGGCCGCCGCTGCTGCTGCCGTCTGAGGGGCTGAAACAAGCCGTCGAGCTGGCGCTGGCCGCCGGCGCCACGGTGGTGGTCGCGCACGGCACCCACGCCCTCTCCACCGTCGAGCGCCGCGGCGGTGCGGTGATCGCCTGGGGCCTTGGGAACCTCGCCTTCTCGTGCGCGTGCACCGACGAGAGCGACGCCCTCACCCTGCGGGTCGAGTTCGACGCAGCAGGAAAGGTCCTGGGTGCCGAGGCGGTGCCGATCTCCGCGGGGCTCAACGGCGAGCCGGCGCGCCTGTCGGTGCAGCCGAAGCTGGTGCTCGACCTGCTCGAGGCACTCGGGGCGCAGCCGTCGCGCCGGCTCGAGGATCGCAGCGAGTTCCAGGAGCGCCGCTAACCGAGGCGGGTGCGCCCGCCCGGGGCGCGTTGCGGCTCATCAAGCCGCGCCGTACCAGCGGGGTGTCTGTTTGACCTTGAGGCTGTCCTCGAGGCTCTTGATCAGCTGCACGTTCTTCTTGTCCGCGGCGGTCAGCCGGGCGTCGGTGTACTTCGGGTCCGGGTGGTACCAGGCGACCGTGGAGAAGTGGCCCTTCATGTCGTCGGTGGTGAAGGGGCGGCCGCGGCGCGCGAAGACGGTGTTGCGCAGCAGCTTCAAATCGCGCGGGGAGAAGTCGTCGAGGGCCTTAAGGGTGATCAACCCCTCGAGCTTCGCCGGGTCCTCCAGCGGCGAGAGGTCCGCCGGCGCGGCTCCTTCTCCCGCCCAGCCACCCAGCCGTACCGAGATCAGCCGCAGCTCGATCGTGTCACCCCGCGCCCGCGCCTCGTCGCGCAGCTTCGTCAACCCCGGCCCGGTCAGCTTCGACTCGTAGCCGGCGATCTTCTCCGCGTTGTCCCGGTCGGCGTCGGTGAGCGCTCCCTCGTCGAGCTTCGAGGGCGCGTACCAATCCTTCGCGCGGAAGTAGGCGTCGAGCCACTTGCGCCGGAAGGGATTGCCGGCGCGCGCATAGATCCAGTTGCGCATCAGCGTCAGCTCGCGAAGCGTCCGGCCCTCGAGCTGCGCGGGGGAGATCGCCTGCTCGCCGTAGTAGAGCGGCCGTTCGGCCTGCCCCGCGTCCGCCGCCGACAGCACCACCGCGAGCACCCATGCGTTCATGGGGAACAGCTTACGGCAAGGTGTGCAGCAGGTACGGCAAGACCCGGCCTTCGGTGACGATCGACATGTGGTCGAAGCGGTCGGAGTTCAGGTAGACGATCGGCGCGTTCGGCTGCGGCAGCTTGTCGTAGACGTACGGCACGTCGTCGAGCTTCACCGCGTTGGGGTGCTTGCGCAGGAACCACTCGGTGCGAATCGCGGTGTCGAAGCCGACCATCACCAGTTGCTTGCCCGGCAGCGCGGTCGACTCGGACCACGCCTGGAACTCCTTGTCTCCGCCGTAGAGCGCGTCGAGCAGCACCACCTGCTTCAGCTTCGGGTGCTGCAGCCACTCGACCACGGTGCGGTACGCGCCGCTGTGCGCCACCACCATCATCGCGCCGCCCGGTGGCTTCACCTTCACCCGCTCGAAGACCTGCTTCAGCAGCTCCTCGAGGTCGTCCCAGGTGACCGCGTCGGTGCGCCACGAAGGCGCCTCGGGCACGATGAAGAGCGCGTTGCGGCCGCTGTTGCGGAACTGCGTCGCCAGCTGGTGCTCGAAGAAGGCGGAGTCGGCGTTGTTGTAGAAGCCGTGAAGGTAGATGACGAGGGTGGCGGTGTCGGCGCGGTAGAAAGACGGCCGCCAGACGTGCACCGGGCCCTTGCCGTCGGTGCCGAAGCGGATGTGCCGCCCGTCCTCGAGCAGCTGCTCGGCGTACTCGCGCTTCACCGTCGCCGCGATCAGCGCCGCCGCCGGCGTCGGGACCTCGATGAAGACGCCCGCGTCGGGCTCGACGCCCCCGTCGGGCAGTGCCGCGAGCGAGAGGATCGCCGCGCCCACCAGGGCCCAGGCCACGCCTACTCCTTCTTCGCCGCCGCCTTCTTCGTCGTCATCATGTGCATCTGCAGCTTCTTGTCGAGGTAGCCGTAGCGGAACGGCAACGGGTCGGCCTTCACCCACAGCTTCTTGAACTCGGCGTTGTAGGTCGCGTTGCCGGCGAGAAAGGACTCGTCGAACTTGCCGTACATCTTTTGCTCGAAGCCCTTCTCCACCGCGATCGAGTTCGGCACCCCGGTGCTGTCGGAGAACATGAACTCCATGTGCGCCAGCAGGTAGTCGCGGATGGTCGAGAAGTTCGGCCGCCACAGCAGGTAGCTCGCGGCCTTGGTCATCGCCACGATCCGCCCCTTGCCCTCGAGCATCTTCTTCATCCCTTCGTCCTTTCCGAAGTGGTCGTCGTCGAGGTTCGCGGCGAAGTGGCGGTGCACCTTGGTGTCTTTCGGGTCGCCCTTCTTCTGGATCTTCAGCTCGATGTTGGAGAACGCCTCGGAGAAGTCGGGAGAGGTCCAGCCGCTCTTGAGCAGCGGTGCCTCTTTCTTCGCGGTGTCGTCGACGTCTTTCTGGGTGATGCCGTGCAGCGAGCCGTCGGGCTCGATCCGCACATAGCGCAGCGACACCGGCTCATAGCCGTGCACCGCCAGCGCGATGAGGAAGAAGGACAGCTGGCCAGGCAGCTCGCCCCGCTGGCCCTTCATCAGGTTCTCGGTCTTGCTGTCGTTGGCGACCAGCAGGCCCGAGGAGGTGCTGCGAATCAGCGCCAGCGAGCCCTTGAGCGCCTTGGCGTCGATGGTGTGGATCCGCCGCGGGTCGCCGGCGTACTCCAGCGACATCGTGGTGATCTCGGTCGCCTCCGGCCAGGTGGTGAGCGCGGAGATGAGGTCGCCGCCGCCGAAGGGGTAGACGACGACGGTGGGCAGCCCCGGGGGCTTGAGCTTCTGGAGGAAGGGCTGGGCGACGTCGATCCACGTCTTCTTGTACATCGCGGTGCGGCGGTGGAGCTCCTTGCAGTGCTCCTCGAGGATCTTCGCGTCGAGGTTCTTCGGCAGCGGCGCGTCCCCCTCGCAGGCGACGACCCGGAACAGCAGCTTCGCCTCTTCAGTGAAGTCGAGCGCGGCGTCGGCGCCGGCGACCGGCTTGGCCTCCGCTGCGGGCGCGGGCTTGGCCTCCGCGGGCTTCGCGGCTGCGGCGGGCGCGGGGGCAGGGGTGGCCGCGGCCTTCGTCGGCGCGGGGTCGGCAGCGAGAGCGAGCAGCAGCGGAAGTGCGAGCATGGTCGAGCGGCTTACTCCGACCGGCCAGATCTGTCAGCAAAGCGTCCGCGGCTTCACAGCGGGCGGGTGGTGCAGCTGCCCCCGAGGCAAAGGCCGATCACCGGCGAGCATGGGCCGCAAGCGATCGCCGGCATCGGGCCACACTTCGTCCGCAGCGCCGCGAGGTCGGACTGGTAGCGGGTCAGTTGGCCCTGGTTCACCGCCGCGTTGGGGCAGATGCAGACGGCGCAGGCCTCACCCTGAAACACCGCGGCGCAGTCGGAGTCGATGGCGCAAGCGCGGTCGTAGCCCGTGGTGGCGATGGTCGTCCCACCGCACCCGAGCGCCAACAGCACCAGCGGCCACGCTCTCATCATCGGTCAGGCAAGATAACCACAGTCCGAGTGGTTCGGGCTGTGTCTGCACCGGAACTGATATCGTTGTCTCTTGGTGACTCAAACGACGGGCCTCGAGCCCCCCGCTTCGCAGATCAAGCTGGCGGCGCCGGTGCTCTGGCCGCAGAACGTCCCCACCGTCGAAGACTCGATCACCTTGATGTTCGACCCGAGTCGGCTGCCGGAGCCGCTGCAGCAGCCGGCGCTGGACTTGATGAAGGTCCTCGCCACCCAACGGCTGGCCGAAGTGCCGCCGATGATCGACATGGAACGGTGGCGGCTGGCGCTCGCGACGGTGTTCCGGCTTCAGGCCGCCTCGACGCTCGCGCTCGAAGCCACGACCGCCGACGAGCCTTCACTGCAGGCGCTGTTCGACGAAGCCGCCGACGCGCGCGATTGGCTGCTCGACCTGACCTTCGACGCGTTGTTCGAATCCGCGCCGCAGGCGCTGGCGCTGCGGGGAATCCTTCAGGCGCGGTGGGACGAGGTGCTCGCCCGCGCTCCGTTGACCGAGCTTCCGGCCCCGCAGGCGGACACCGGCAAACCCGCCGGGGTTCAGGTGCGCCCCGCGCGGCCGGCGAAGAAGGCGGATCCGCCGAAGACCTTCAGGCCGTCGAAGCCCTCGGGCGTCAACAAGACCCGGGTGGTGTTGATCGCTGGCGTCGTCGCGTCGCTCGGGCTGTTGCTTGTTTCAGGGACCGGCTCGACCGAGGTCGACACCAACGGCGCCCCCGCCGGTTGGGTCGTCGCCGGGACGCTCGACCCCGGGCCGGCGACCTTGATGTCCGTCACCACCAGTCCACCGCCACGCGCGGAGATCAACGCCTACCTCGACAAGCTGCGCAGCCAGGGGGTCGAAGTGGTGGAGCACGGCCCCGACGAATGGCTCCTCACCAAGCTTCCCGAGCCGAGCCCCTGACCTGTCGGGCGCCCAGGCAGCGGCGCTAACCGAGCACCCGCTTCAGCAGCCCCCAGAATCGGCCCCCGCGCTTGCGAAGCTCCTCCGCCCGCCGCGCTTCGGCGCCATCGGGCTTGCCCGGGCTGCCGCCGAGCTTCGTTCGCAGCTCGGCCGGGGTGTAGCGAGCACCGAGCGAGCTGCGGACCAGCTTCCGGCTCTGGACATCGCGGGCCTCGCAGTGGAGCACGCACTCCGCGTCGAGCCGGAGCGTGACCGTCACCTGCACCGCCCCTTTCGGGGCCGGGGGCAACCCTTCCACCCGCACCGTCCCGACGTAGTCGTTGCCCCTCGCCGAGGCATCTTCGCCCTGGAAGACGTTGAGCTCGATCCACTGCTCGTTGTCCTTCGAGGTCGCCAGGGTGAACGAGCAGGAGGCAGGCAACGGGCTGTTGCGTTCGACCAGGCGCTTGAAGCCGCCGCCGGGCAGGCCGACGCCGATCGTCATCGGCACCACGTCGATCAGCAGCACGCTCGAGACCCGGTCCACCGTGCCGCTGTAGAGCGCGGCGCCGATCGCCACCGCCTCGTCCGCGTTCACGCTCGCCTGGGGAGCCTTGTTGAACATCCCCTTGAGGCGCGCGCGGACCAGCGGCATCCGGCTCATCCCGCCGACGAGGATCACCTCGTCCACGTTCTCCGCCTTCAGCTTGGCGTCGAGGAGCACGTCGCGCACCACTTCGATCGTCCGCTCGACGAGGTCGGCAGACAGCACCTCGAGCTCGGCGCGGGTCAAGACGCACTTGAGGTCCAGCGGGGCTCCGGCGGCGCTCATCTGCAGCATCGGAATCTGCACCTCGGTGGTCTCCCGCTCGGACAGCGCGACCTTTGCCCGCTCCGCCTGGTCCGCGACGCGCGAGACGGCGATCGGGTCGCCGGAGAACTTGATCCGGTGTTGCTTCTCGAACTTCTCCAACAGCGCGTCGACCACCTGGTTGTCGAAGTCGAGGCCGCCGAGAAAGACGTCGCCGCCGGTCGCCAGCACCTCGAAGACATTCTTGTCGATCAGCAGAATCGTGGCGTCGAAGGTTCCGCCGCCGAGGTCGTAGACCAGCACCTTCTTCCGCAGGTCGCGGTTCAGCCCGTAGGCGAGCGCCGCCGCGGTGGGCTCGTTGAGGATCCGCTCGACCTTCAACCCGCCGTACGCCCCCGCCTTGCGCACCGCCTCGCGCTGCTGCTCCGAGTAGTAGGCCGGGCAGGTCACCACGGCGCGACAGACCTTCACCCCCAGCGCTTCCTCCGCCATCTGCCGGCACTCCTGGAGAATGATCCCCTGGATCTCTTCGAGCGCGACGACCTGCGTTCCGAGCGTCACCGCCGCTTTCCCGTCGGGGCCGGCGACCACCTCGTATTGGAACCGGCTGCGGACCGCTTCGACCGTCGGGCTGTCGAAGTCGCGCCCCACCAGCCGCTTCGCCCCGTAGATCGCTGCCTTCGGGTTGAGCAGCATCTGCGACTTCGCGTGCTGGCCGACGATCAGCTTGCCCTGCCGGTTGAGGGCGACGATCGAAGGGATGGTGTTGTACCCAGTCTTGGACTTGAGGATCACCGCCTTGCCGCCGGAGAGCACCGCGCAGCAGGAGTTGGTGGTGCCCAGGTCAATCCCCACCACGGGACCTTTGGAGTCGAGCACCGACGGCGGATTGAGAAACTTCAGCGCCGCGGCGTGCGGGGCGAGCGCGACGGCAGTGGAGGCCTTCGCGGCAACCGGTGCCGGCGCCGGCTCGAGGCTGAAGTCCAGGTCGACGTCCACCGCGAACGGGTCGTCCTCCGCGGCGGTCTTCACCGGGGCCGGGGTGTTGCCGAGGAGCTCGTCGAAGTCGACGTCGACACCATCCCCCGGGCCGGCGTGCCCAAGCTCGTCGTCGGGCGGAGGCGGAGGCGGCACCGCCGAAGAGACCGGCGCCACTGCCGGCGGTCGAGCGGAAACGGGAGCAATCGCCGGGGCGACGCTCCGGGCGGCGATGGGCGCGATCGCCGGAGGCTGCGCAAAAGCGGCAGTGGCTACCGCAGCCGGCTTGAGCATTCGGACCACCAGCGCCTGGCTTGGAGCGTCGAGGACCTGGAACTCGAGCCCCATCCCCGGCGGGCCACCGGGGTGGTCGGGGCCACGGACCCACTTCACCACCGCCCGGCCCTGGAGCACGCGGGCTCCGCTGGCGATCTCGACCTTGAACTGGAGCACCGTGCCCACCGGCTGCGGCTGCCGGGAACGAATGAACATTCCTCCCGGGCTCAGGTT
>JAYVRT010000552.1:0-5283 GCA_043776025.1 Archangiaceae bacterium
GGCAGGTGAAGCTCGCGCTGCAGGTGCTACCGGCAGCGCAGACCACGCAGGCGTCGCCGCGGGTCCCGCAGAAGGCCGCCGTCGAGCCGGTCTGGCAGACCCCGTTGGGGTCACAGCACCCGGCGCAGTTGCTGATGTTGCAAACATTGATGACGTAGGTCCCGCAGCCGGCGGACGCGAGGGCGAGCCCCAGGACCGCGGCAGAGCGAACGAAGGCGGCGGTGAGAGGGCCCATGGTGACCCCCTAGAACCCCCAGGCCCCCTTTGCGCGCAAAATAATCGACGCGAGCGCCTACAGCGTCTGCAGGTAGGCGACCAGTGCCCGGCGCTCGAGGTCCGACAGTTGGCTGGTGGTGCCCATCCGGTCATGGTTGTTGGCGATCAGCTCTTCCAGCGTCGCCGAAGCGCCGTCGTGGAAGTACGGGGCGGAGAGCGCCACGTATTTCAAGCTCGGGGTGTCGAACTTCCGGGGCACGACGGGGCGGGTGACGATCGCCACCGGCAAGCTCTGGACGGTCCCGACGAACATCGAGGCGGTGACGTTGAGCCGGTTGTTGCGGATCCCCTCGGCGCGGAGCATCGGCCGCAGCAGCCTCGAGGGCACGCCGCCGCTGAGCAGCGGGTGGGCGAGGGCGAACTCGCGCTTCTCACGGTCGGAGAGCGAGCCGACGTCGTGCCGTTCGCCGTCGGTGAGCGCGAGGTCCGCGGGGTGGCAGGTGCCGCAGCCCACGATGGCGTCATTGAAGACCGTCTCCCCCAGCGCGACCAACTCTGGCTCCTTCGGGGCCGGAAGCGTCACCGGCCGAAGCCCGTCGCTGATGAAGCGGGTGAGCGCTCGCAGCTCCCGCGGAGGCAGGCCTTCGCCCTCGAGGCGGTCGACGATGGTGTTCACCAGGTTTGCTTTGAGCGTCTTCGCGCTGCCGAGCCAGTTGAACGGCGCGGTGTCGTGGAGACGGCCGGTGAGCATCGGCGTCTGCCGCCGCGTCCCTTTGAGCTGCCAGACGCGGCCATCGTCGCGGCCGTCGGGGTGGCAGCTGGCACAGGCGACGCCGTGGTTGGAGATGCGGGGCTCGGCGGTGTTGTGGAACAGGTGGGCGCCCACCCGGAGCTCGACGTCTGCGCCCTCTGCGAGCGGGGTGGTGCGCACCGGCAGCGCCCGGCCGAAGGCGAAGTTCTCGCCGTCCTCGAAGAACCCGCCCCGCGAACCGAGGCCGAGCCCGACGTTTCCCAGGCCACCCATGCCGGTGAGCCCCAGCCCGCCAAACAACCCGCTCGGCATGCCGAGCGTTCGCTGTGTGGCGCGATCGGGTTCGCCCTGGAGCAACTGGCGCCCGAGGGCGTCGGTGAGCACCAGCTCGCCGCGCTCGCCCAGCGCCAGCCCGGTGAGATCCACCTCGTTGAAGATCGACGCTCCGTCGAAGGACGAGAACCTCGCCGGCGCCGGCACGCCGCGATGAGGCCCGGGGATGAGCTCGACGACCCCGCCAGCCAGCATCGTCTCCGGGTCCACGCCGACCGCGAGCACCCGGCCCAGGCCGCGGCTGGCGACCCAGAGCACTCCCCGGCGCAGCGACGCGCTGACCGGCTCGGGGGCGGTCAACGACGCCAGGAGCACCGCCGGCGCGTAGCCGCGATCCAGCCCCCGCACCGAGAAGACGAGGGTGTCGACGAGCGAGGCCTGTTGGCCTCCGTAGCCGCCCGAGCTCACCGGCTGATTGAGCCCGGTGCGGGCGCGCTCCGCGATGATCAGCACCCCGTCGCCGATCGGCACCAGCAGCTGCGGCGAGAGCACCGCGGCGCGGGTCAGCGGGAGGTTGACCACCGTCGGCTCGCCTTGCAGCGAGCGATCAAAGACCCGGACCGAGGTGCAGCGGGCCGAAGCGACCGCGAGGCCGCCGGCAGTGAGCGCCAGCGCCCGGGGAGGATCGGGCAGGTCCACCCGTGCCGCGGGCTGCAGCAGCCTTGTGTCGAGCGCGAGCACCGCCTTCGCCGTCACCAGCCCGACGTAGAGCCGCTGCCCGGTCTCATCGAGGGCGAGGGCGCGGGGCTCCTCGCCCGCCTCGAGGCGCGCCTGCCCGAAC
Source organism: Archangiaceae bacterium (assembly GCA_043776025.1). Lineage (GTDB taxonomy): Bacteria > Myxococcota > Myxococcia > Myxococcales > Myxococcaceae > JAYVRT01. Next base: position 2,082 of record JAYVRT010000552.1, read on the forward strand.
GCGGCGTCGATGACGTCCACCGTCCCCTCCTGCCGGCAGGAGACGAACACCCGCCCAGTGCTCTCCACCACCAACGCCTGTGGCCAGCGGCCGACGTGGAACCGGCGGCTCGAGCCGAAGGGCGTCACCAACGCCACCTCGTCGTTCTCCTCGTCGATGACCCAGGTGCCGCGACCGAGGGTGTCGAGCATCGAGGTCGCGCCGACGGCTTCGATTCGCTCGGGCCGGGTCGGGGTGTTGCAAGCATCGACCGCCCTGCCGACGGCGCAAACCGGCGCGGCGTGGGCGGAAACGGAGCAGCAGAGGACGGCGAGACCCGACACGACGGTCCGGTGAGCAGGCATGGCTGCCTTCAACGGATGAAACCCCTCGGAGGATCTACCCCGGCTTCATTCCCCTCAAGGCGGCCTCGGCGAGCGGCAAATCCGAAGGGACGTCGACCGCTTGGGTGCGGTGCAGGGTCGGGCAGCAGAGGATCTCGATTCCGTTTCCCAGCGCCCGCAGCTGCTCGAGGCTCTCTGAGCGCTCCAGCTGCGTCGGGGGCAGGGCAGCGATCCGCAGCAGCGTCGAGCGCCGGTAGCCGTAGATGCCGATATGGGCCCAGCGGGAGGCCACCGCGGCGGGATCGCGCGGGTATGGCAGGTCGTGGCGCGAGAAGTAGAGCGCCCGGCCGAACTCGTCGCGCACCACCTTGACGACGTTCGGGTTGGCGCGCTCGGCCTCTTCCAGCGGGCGGACGAGGGTCGCCATCGCCACCGCGGGGTCCGCGAAGGCGGCGGCGAGGGCCCGCAGGGCGGCCGGAGCGATCGCCGGCTCGTCGCCCTGGACGTTGACGAAGACGTCATCGTCCGCCCCGGGCCGGCTCCGGGCGAGCTCGGCGACGCGGTCGGTGCCGCTGTGGCAGTGGGCCGAGGTCAGCACCGCGCGCCCGCCAAAACTCCGCACCGCCTGGGCGATGCGCTCGTCGTCGGTGGCGACGACGACTTCGTCGAAGCAGCCGGCCTCTTCGCACCGGCGCACGACGTGCTCCACCATCGGCTTTCCCAACAGCAGCGCCAGCGGCTTGCCCGGGAAGCGGGAGGCGGCGTGGCGCGCGGGGATGACGGCGATGACCTGGGCCATAGGTGAGTCATAGCTCACCATCCGGTGTCTCCCTGAAGGCAACTGATGATCATAGAGTGGGCGCATGCCCGGAAAGATCGATCGCCAGCCGGTTTCCCCTCGTCCGAAGCTCGAGCGCGCGGCCCCCGCGGAGCCCGCGGCGAAGGTCGCCACGCCGTCCGGCGCCCGGCCGGCGGTGAGCACCGAATTCTCCGCCCAGGTCGCGACCGGCCCGGCTCCCGCGGGCTCGCATGTCGCGCTCTCGGCCCAGCCCGATGCGCTCTGGGGCGGCGGCGGCGGGCGCAGCAGCGACGACCCGGCGGCGATCGCTGCCCTCAACCCCGCCGAGCGCGCCGCGAAGCTCGCCGAGATCCAGGGCCGGCGCGACGAGATGCAGGCGAAGATCGTCTCCCGGGTCACCGAGCTGGAAAAAAAGTGGGAGGCCGCCACGCCCGAGACGAAGGAGGCGGCGCTGCACGAGTACCTCGATGCGAGCCGGTACCTCGATCCGGCGACCCGCCGCGAGCTGCGCGGCAAGCTGCGGAACGCCGAGGACGCGCACCAGCGAATTGATGACCTGCTCGAGCGCCGCGAAGGGCTGCCCCCGTCGCGTCACTGCAACGCCGAAGAGAAGGCGAAGCGCAACGCGCTGGCGAAGGAGCTGAAGGCCGCGCGCAAAGAAGAGAAGACAGAGGTCAAGGCCGCGACCCAGGTCGTCGACGCCGCGGGCCTGAAGACCGACCTGCTCGCCGTGACCGAACAGAAGATCGACCCCAACGCGCCCAAGGCGGGCAGCCCCAATTCCCTGATGGGGATGGTGACGTCGTTCTTCTCGCTCAACTGGCTCGCCGGCTGGGTGACGGTGCTGGTGAAGACGATCTCCGACATCAGCGACAAGAAGAGCCGCGACCGCGAGCAGGCGGTGATCAAGGAGATCCAGAATCAGCAGGTGGATCAGCGCCTGGCGGCGAACCGCGAGGCGATGAAGATGTTGACGGTGGCGATCCGCAAGGCGCAGTAACGAGCCGCTGCGCCCCGGCGCACCGTTTCGGCGGCGCGATCGGGCCGGCGCCGGACTACGGCAGCGCCAGCGCCGCGGTGGGGCTGCCCTGCGTCAGCCGGTAGAACTTGCGCGCCGCCAGCCCGCGGAAGGTCTGGGTGGTGCCCTGTGCGTTGGGCCAGCGCACGGTCACCTCGTCGACCGCGTCGCAGCCGCCGAGCCCGAAGTGGAGCACGGTGTCGTTCTGCATTCCGAAGTGGCCGTAGCCGCCGCCGAGCTCGCGGGTGAAGGTCTTGCCGCCCGCCTTGACCGTGACCTTCGCGCCGATCGCCGCCTTGTTGGCGCTGACGCCGTCGCCGACGAGGGAGATCAGCAGCCAGCCGCCGGGCGTGCCCTTGTTCTCGTACAGGTGCACCTCGTTCGCCTTCCACGACAGTGAGCAGTCGCGCGCGGTGCCGCTGCCGACGATGACGTCGAGGTCGCCGTCGCGGTCGAAGTCGGCGATCGCCAGCCCGCTGACGCACGCGTGGTGCAGCCCCCAGGCCTGGCCCTTCTCGGCGAAGGTGTGGTCCGGCTTCTGCTGGAAGACCCAGCCGAACTGGTCGGGGTAGTCGCTGGCGGCGACCACCATCTCCTGGCGCCCGTCGTTGTCGAGGTCGCCGCCCGCCGCCATCAGGCCGCCCTCGTTCCACGAGGCGCCGACATGGGGGAGGTTGAGCCCGGTGGCCGCGTTGCCTGGCCGTTCGAAGGAGACGTTGCCGGGCGCCGACCGGTTGCGCAGCAGCTCCGAGCCGTCTGAGCTCTGGCCGATGTGCCAGTGCTTGATCTCCGCGTTGTACAGGTCGTTGTCCCCGTCGTTGTCGAGGTCGCCGCACCAGGTGGTGAAGGTGTTGCCGTTGAGCCGCCACGGCTGGTCGTCGGTGCCGTAGCCCCAGTAAGAATCCGCCGGCGTCGGGCAGCTGGTCAGCGGCGGGGCGACGCCGATGCAGTCTCCTTGCGCCGGGTGCGCGGTGCAGTAGCAGGCGAAGCCGCGACGGCGGCCACCGTCCCCGCGTCGGGAACCTCGACCGACGTCCCTTCGGGCGGCAGGCCGGCGTTGGA
>JAYVRT010000553.1:0-1656 GCA_043776025.1 Archangiaceae bacterium
CCCGTACCTCGCTGAAGGGGAAGGGCGTCGGGGCGAAGGTCAACCTCGAGGGCGATCTGATCGGCAAGTACGTCGCCCGGCTGCACGGGCTGCGGTCCGGCCTGTCGGAAGACCAGCTGCGCGCCGGCGGGTTCTGACCGGAGAGCAGCGCCAATTCGCCACGGCGGGGCGTTCTGCCCCGCCCGCGCGAGGCATTTTCGCCACTGTGGCCCGGAGCGGTCGCGGCCCAAACGGTGCATTATGAGTGCGCATGCCTGAGCTGCCCGTCCCCCAGCCGAACAAGTCGCAGCCGGAGCGCGAGCACACCGACGAGAGCCTGCGCACCGAGCGGGCAAAGACCGATCTCGCAATCGGCGCGACCAGCCCCTCGGAGCAGGAGGCAGCAGCGGACGAGGTTCTGGAGCATGCGCGAGACAGGGCCGACGCCGTGCTCGAGACTGCGCGCGCCGCCGCCGACCACCAGCTCTCGGAGCAGCGCCCCGCCGGGGGCAAAGCGTCTGTCACGCAGCAGCGGGCGGTCGCTGACGAGATCCTCGAAACCGAGCGCGCGGCGGCCGACGAGCGCCTTCGGCTCGAGCGTGAACTCGAGGTCGAGCGGCTCCAGACGCTGCTGCCGCTGGAGCGGGAGAAGACCGATCGCTACCTGCTGACCGAGCGGATCCGCTCCGACGTCGCGCTCGCCAACCGCGACGACTTCCTCGGGATGGTCACCCACGACCTGCGCAACCTCCTCAGCGGCATCCTCCTCAACACCGAGGCCCTCGCGGACAAGGCCTCCGAGTCGGAAGAGGGCCAGCGCACCGTCATCGGGATGCAGCGGATTCAGCGGTACGTCGCCCGCGCCAGCCGGCTGATCGGCGATCTGGTCGACGTGGTGAGCATCGACGCCGGCAAGCTGACGGTGAACATCGTTCGCGGGGACGGCGCCCGTCTGGTCGCAGAGGCCCTCGAAGCGTTCGCCCAGGGGGCGCTCGAGAAGGGCGTCAAGCTCGAGGCGACCATCGTCGAGCCGGCCCTTCCCGCTGACTTCGATCACGATCGGATGCTGCAGGTGCTCGCCAACCTGATCGCCAACGCGCTGAAGTTTTCACGCTCGGGAGGCTCGATCGTCGTCCGTGCAGCGGCCCACGGTGGGGGCTTGCGGATGTCCGTCACCGACAATGGCGCCGGGATCCCCGGCAACATGCTCGAGCTGATCTTCGAGCGCTTCTGGCAGGTCGGAAAGGCCGACCGCCGGGGGCTGGGCCTGGGGCTCTACATCTCCAAGTGCATCGTCGACGCCCACGGCGGAAAGATCTGGGCGGAGAGCCAGCTGGGCGACGGCAGCACCTTCCACGTCACTTTGCCTCCGCCGAAGATCGCCGTGGTGAAGCGATGAAGTAATCTTCATAATCCTTCGGATGCGCCCTGGTTCCGCGACGCGGCCCGATGTCCTTCCCCAGCAGGCGATCACCCTCACCGACGACGAGCTGCGGCGGAGCACACTGTCGGCCGGCAACCGCGCGCTCGCGGGGTTGATCCTCAGCACCCGGGGCTACGTCATCCTCGAAGGCGCGCTCGCCCAGGACTGCGTCGACCGGCTCGGGCGGGAAGTCACCGAGATCTACGAAGACTGCCGCGCCACCCTCGGCGCCGAGGAGACGGGGGCCGAGGCCG
>JAYVRT010000554.1:0-5262 GCA_043776025.1 Archangiaceae bacterium
CACCGTGGCGGCCCGGTACTGATCGGGCGCGTGGCCGTCGCCGACCAGCTGGGAGCGCAGCGACTCCTCGCGCTGCTTCTCCCGCCAGCTCTGGGCGAAGCTCAAGAAGAAGCGCTGATCGCCGGTGAGGCCGTCCATCGTGGGCGCCGGCTTGCCTTTGAGCGAGAGCTTGTAGGCGTCGTACGCGGCACAGAGCCCGGCCACGTCGGCGATGTTCTCTCCCAGCGTCTGGTGCCCGTTGACCGCCACGTCCGGCAACGGCTTGTAGCCGTCGAACTGCGCTGCGAGCCGCTCGGAGGCCGCCTTGAAGTGCGCGAGATCGTTGGGGGTCCACCAGTTGCCGAGCTTGCCCTGGGCGTCGAACTGGCTGCCGGTGTCGTCGAAGCTGTGGCTGATCTCGTGGCCGATGATGGCGCCGATCGCCCCGTAGTTGATCACCGGGTCCGCCGACGGGTCGAAGTAGGGCGGCTGGAGGATCGCCGCGGGGAAGTTGAGCGCGTTGAGCAGGGGCAGGTTCAGCGCGTTGACCTCCTGCGGCACCATGAACCACTCGCCGCGCTCGGGCGGCTTGCCGAGCTTGTTGATCTGCCGGTGGTACTCGAACAGCTCTGCCCGGCGGACGTTGCCCATCAGATCGTCGCGGGACACCTGGAGCGCGGTGTAGTCGATGAAGGTGTCGGGGTAGGCGATGCCGACCTTGAGGGTGGCGATCTTCTCCTGCGCCTTCGCCTTCGTCTTCGGCGACATCCAGGTCAGCACCTCGATGCGCTTGCCGAACGCCTTGACCACGTCGTCGACGACCGCCTGCGCCTTCGCCTTCGCCTCGGCCGGGAAGTAACGGTCGACGTAGAGCTTGCCGATCGCCTCGCCGAGGATCCCGCTGGTGAAGTCGGCGCCGCGCTTCCAACGCTCGCGCAGCTGAGGCGTGCCGTTGAGCGCCTTGCTGAAGAAGGCGAAGCGCTCCTCGACGAAGGTCCTGGGGAGGAACGGCGCCGCGTCCTCGATCGCGTGGTAGGTGAGCCAGGTCTTCCAGATCTCCAGCGGCTCGCTCGCGACCAGCGCCGAGATCCCGGTCACCGCCTTCGGGTGCCAGATCGTGAACGCCGGCTGGGTGCCCAGCCGCGCCGCCTCGAGGAAGATGCCCCAGTCGAGGCCAGGCGCGCGGGTCGACAGCTCGTCTTTCTTCCAGACGACCGCGGCGTGCACGTCTTCCGATTCAGTGCGGGTGGCGTGGACCTTCGCGATCGCCTTCTCGAGGGTGGAGATCCGCGCTGCCTTCGCCTCGGGCTCGGAGATCCCTGCGAGCTTGAGCATCGCCGCGACGTGCGCCTGATACTTCGTGCGCAGCTCCGCCATCTTCGGGCTGTCGCCGAGGTGGTACTCGCGATCCGGCATCCCCAGGCCCCCCTGGAGCAGGTACGGCATGTTGTGGCTCGGATCCTCGAGCCCCTGGGAGACGAAGAGCCCGAGCAGGTGCGGGGTGTAGAAGTTGGTCGCGTTCAACGGGTCGACGTCGGCCCGCAACTGGGCGCCGAGCGCGCGGGCCAGCGCCTTCTTGTCGGCGATGGCCGCGATCGCGTCGAGGTCGGCCTTGAGCGGTTTTATCCCCTTCGCCTCGACCGCCGCCTCGTCCATGAAGCTGGCGTAGGCATCACCGATCTTCTTCGCCTCGGGGCCGGTGCCCCCGACCGCGCTCGACTGGATCAGCTCGACGGTGCGATTGCGGGCCTCCTCGGCGAGGATCGAGCCGGCGCCCCAGCTGCTGCGATCGGCGGGAATCGGCGTCGCCTTGATCCACGCCCCGTTCGCGTAGGCGAAGAAGTCGTCGCCGGGAGCCACCGACTTGTCGATGCCCGGCAGATCGATTCCGTGGCCCGCCGGCTCCGACGCGGGAGCGGCGCCGAAGAGGGCAGGGGACGACAGCAACAGCAGAGCGCGGATCATGTTTCCTCCGGCGCGCACGTTTACTCCCGCGCGGGGACGCGAGCACTCCTTCTTCAGCGCAGCTGCAGGCCCATCACCCGGTCGACGATCGCCAGCAGCGCGCGGTCGATCGCCTCGGCGGCGGTGCGGCCGACCCGCTCGCGCAGCGAGAAGCCGGCCTCGAAGCTCACCCGGTAGACCTTCGCCTCGGCGGCGCGGCGGATCAGGTAGTCGTCGCTGGTGCCGAGCTGATCGACGAGCCCGAGCTCGGCGGCGCGGCTCGCGAGCCAGTACTCGCCAGTGGCCACCCGGTCGACGTCGAGCTTCGGCCGTTGCGCTTTGACGAAGTCCTTGAAAAGGACCTGTGTCTCTTCGAGTTGATCCTGGAACTTCTGGCGGCCCTTCTCGGTGATCGCGCCGAACACGCTCACCGTGCGCTTGAACTCTCCGGCGGTCATCTCCTCGAAGTCCACGTCGTGCTTCTTCAGCAGCCGGTGGAGGTTGGGCACCTGGGCGACGACGCCGATCGAGCCGATGATCGCGAACGGCGCCGCGATGATCTTGTCGGCGACGCAAGCCATCATGTAGCCGCCGCTGGCCGCGATCCGATCGACGCAGACGCTGACCTTGATCTTCTTCTCCTTCAGTCGTTGCAGCTGGGCCGCCGCCAGTCCGTAGTGGGGCACCGCGCCGCCCGGGCTCTCGAGGCGGATCACCACCTCGTCGTCGGGGCCGGCGACCGCGGCGATCGCGCTCACCTCTTCGCGCAGGCTCTTCACCCCGCTGGCGAAGATGTCGCCGTTGAAGTCGAGGACGAACACCGTCGGCTGCTTCGCCGGGTGGGCGGGCTCGGCCTTCTTCCTCGCCTTGTGCAGCGCCTTGAAGGCTTTGGGGTCGAGCACGCTCGCACGCAGCGCGTCGCCGAGCGCCTCGAAGCGGTCGTTGAGCGGCTTGACCAGCAGGCGAGGGCCGCCGAAGCGCCGCGGGCGCCCGAAGCGGAACAGCAGCAGGGCGATCGCCGCGAAGGTGATGAAGACGATCGCTGCCTTCGCGGCGAACCCGACGACTTCGGAGAGGACCAGGTCCATGGTCCATCTGTTAACTCGCGACCGGGTTCTGTGCCAGCGGGCCGGTCAGGCCTGGAACTGATCGATCGCCTGCGCTTCCTCGGCCTGCAGCGCGAACCCGGAGATCGCCAGCGCGTCGGCGAGGTGCGTCTCGTCGGTCGTCCCTGTCAGCGGCAGCATTCCTTCCTGCTGGGCGAACTTGAAGACCACCTGTTGCGGGGTGCGGCCGACGCGGGCGGCGATGCCGGCGACGAGCTTGCTGCCGACGACCTGGGGGTTGGCGGTCAGCAGCGAGAACGCCTGGTACCGGATGTCGTGGGCGAGGCAGAACCGACGGACCTCGCGATCCCACCCGCGCACCGCGTGGCAGCGGTTCTGGACGAACGCCGGGACAATCCGCGCCTTGCCGACGAGCTCCTCGAGCTGAGCGAGGGTGACGTTGCTGATCCCCAGGCGCTTCGCCCGGCCGCTGTCGGCGAGCGACTCCATCGCGCGCCACGCAGTCCAGTCATCGGCGCCGAGGCCGACGCTGCTCGAGGGGCCGTGAAGGATGAACGAGTCCACCCAGGTGGTCTGCAGGTGCTGCAGCGAGCGCTCGAACGACTGGAGCACCTGGGTCGCCACGTCGACCTTCGGATCGTACGGCAGTCGGTGGTCCTGACCGCCAACCGCGGTGTACTTGGTCTGGAGGAAGAGATCCTCGCGGCGGCAGTGGCCGGCCTTGACGAAGTCGGCGACCGCTTCTCCGACGCCGGCCTCGTGGTAGTGCTTTCGCTGGTTGGCGGTGTCGATGCCGCGGAAGCCGGCCCGGAGCGCGAGCGTGACCAGGCGCATCGTCTCTGCTTCTTTCCAGGCGGTGCCGTAGAGGAAAGGGAGCTCGGCGGGAGTGTTCACGAGGTGGAGAGTACGTCGGCGCGGCGAAGTGGCAACCGAACAGTTGATCTCACTTCGGACTCAAAACCGGAACGGCATCGCCCTCGGCTCCGCGGCCGCGCGCGGGCGGTATTTCGCCGTCGCGATCACGCGCTCGACGCACGCGGCGATGTTCTCGATTCCTTCGACCGGGCTGACGCTGACGCCGGAGACTGCCCCGTCCGGCTCGACGGTGAAGTGGACGACGAAGTTGGCGTCGCCGGTGTGCGGTTCACTGTTGCAGGCCATCAACCGCGGCATCAGCGGGCGAATCGCCTCGCGGTCCTCCTGCTGGGGCGTTGGCGGGTGATGCGCGCACGCGGCGAACAGCAGCAACGCCCAGCGTGCACCGCCGCCCCGCGAATCCATCGATGCACAGTACCCTGCAGGAGAGCCGCACGTTAAACCCAGCGCCATGAAGTGGGCTGTGCTCCTCCTTGCCGTCACCAGCTGCACTTGCCCGGGCGCGAAGCCGGCGCACTACCGCAAGGTGGACTCGCACACCCACTTCAGCCCAGACGCCGCGGACCGGGCGATGAAGCTGATGGCCGAGCAGGGCATCGACGCCTGCGTCGATCTCTCCGGCGGTTACCCCGGCGGAGGCCTCGAGCAGCAGCTGGCGACCGCAGCGCGCTTCCCTGGCCGGATGTACGTCTTCGCCAACCTCGACTGGGAGCTCGTCGAACGGGAGGACGACTTCGGTCCCGCGATGGCGCGGCAGCTGCGCCGGTCGAAGCAGCTCGGAGCGAAGGGGCTGAAGATCCCCAAGGCGCTCGGGCTGATCTGGCGCGATCGCGGCGGTCAGCTGGTGGCCGTCGATGATCCGCGCCTCGACGTGATCTTCGACACCGCCGGCGAGCTCGGGCTGCCGGTCGCGATCCACGTCGGAGATCCGGTCGCGTTCTGGGAACCGGTGACGCCCGCCAACGAACGCTACGCCGAGCTCTCGGTGCACCCCCGCTGGTCCTACGCGGGCAAGCCGGTGCCGAGCTGGGAAGGTCTGTTCGCCGCGCTCACCCGCCGGATCGCCCGCCACCCGAAGACGACCTTCATCTCGGTGCACTTCGGCAACGCCCCGGAGTACCCCGAGCGGGTCGCTGCCCTGCTCGACAACTACCCGAACCTCTACGTCGACACCGCGGCGCGGGTGCCGGAGCTGGGCCGCTTCCCGGCTCAGAAGATGCAGGAGCTGTTCGAGAGGCACCACGACCGGATCCTCTTCGGCACCGACCTGGGAGTGGGGAAGGACCCGGCGCAGCTGATGCTGGGGTCGCCGGGGCGCGATCCCCCGAGCCAGGCGGACGTCGAACGTTTCTTCAGCGCCACCTGGCGCTACTTCGAGACCGGCGACAAGCAGTTT
>JAYVRT010000555.1:0-5258 GCA_043776025.1 Archangiaceae bacterium
TCTTCCACCGGGGGGTGGTGGTGACGCTCGAGCTGCCGCCGCTGCGCGAGCGCTCGGAGGACCTCCCTTTGCTGGTGCGCCACTTCGCGCAGGCGCAGAAGACGCCGCTCGAGCTCAAGCCCGAGGCGATCGCCTCGCACTGCGCCTACCGCTGGCCGGGCAACGTGCGCGAGCTGCAGAACGCGGTCGCGCGTGGCACCGCGCTCGGAGCGGAGCAGGCGGTGCCCGAGGGCCTGCGGTCCACTCCTGGCGAGGCCGACGGCTACCAGCAGGCCCGCGAGCGGGTGCTGCGGACCTTCACCCGCGCCTATCTCGAGGCCCAGCTCGAGCGGCACAAGGGCTCGGTGGTGAAGGCGGCGAAGGACGCTGGGCTCGCCCGGACCTACTATTACAAGCTCCTCGAGGAGCACGGCCTCAAGCCCCGCCCCGACTGACCGCCCTGCTAAGGTGCGCGCCGTGCGTCCGCGGTTCCTGTCCGTCTTGCTCGCCTCCGGGGTGGCCGCCGCGGCGCCCAACCCATGGCTCGAGAGTGCCAGGGTCGCCTACGCCCGCCTCGACTGCGAGAAGGTGCTCGCCGACCTCGAGCTGGCCGCGCGCGTGCCGACCAACGATCAGCCGAGCCAGCTGGCCATCCTCGACTACTCCGCGCGCTGCCAGGTCGCGCTCGGCCATCGCGCCGAAGCCGACGAGGCGTTCGCGAAGATGATCGCGCTCGATCCGCGGACGGAGCTCGACCCCAGCCTCTCCCCGAAGATCCTCGATGCGTTTCGCGCGGCGAAGCTGAAGCTCTACCCCGCGCAGTTCGTCACCTTTCGCGAGCTGCCCGCCATGCAGGGTCTGCACCGCGCTGAGCTGGTCGACCCGTGGAGGAGGGTGAGCCAGGTGGTGCTCGGAACCTGGGACGAGCGCGCGCAGAAGTTCGTCGAGCAGCCGCTGGCACCGGCCTCGGGCGTCTTCCAGGCGCAGGTCGCCGGGGGGCTCACCTGGTTCCTCGAAGCCCGGGCCGCGTCGGGGGAAGGCGTCGCGTTGCTGGGCAAGAAGGTGGCTCCCGCGCCAGCGCCGGTGCCGGTCGCCGCGGCCATGCCCGTCGCGGTCGCCGCCGAAGCCCCCCCGCCCCCCGAGCCGCCGAAGGTCGCGCGCTGGATCACCGTCGGCGCCGGCGCCGCGGTCGCCCTCGCGGGCATTGCGTTGCTCGGGGTCTCCGCCACCAGCCGCAGCTCTGCGGAGCGCGCCGTCTGGGCCAACGATGCCGTCGCGATCGGTGGCCGGGCCTCGGCGGAGGGCGGGTGGGGCGGTGGCCTGCTCTTCGGGGGCGCGGCGGTGATCACCGCCGGCTTCATCTTCACCTGGTAACGCGATGACCCCGCCGGACACGCGCTACGAGCTCCTCTTCCGGATCGCCGCGGGCGGCATGGGTGAGGTCCACCTCGCGACGGACAAGCTCGGGCCGCCGCCCGGCCGCCGGGTCGCGCTCAAGCTGCTGTTGCCCCACCTGTCCGAGGAGCGCGAGTTCATCGAGATGTTCCTCGACGAGGCGCGGCTCTCCGCGCGCTTGCACCACCCGCACATCCCCCAGGTGCTCGACGTCGGCCTCGCCGAGGGCCGCTACTTTCTCGCGATCGAGCTGATCGAAGGGGTGAGCGCGTCGCAGCTGCTCAAGGGCTGCCGCCGCGCCGGGGCGATGCTCCCGCTGCCGGTCGTCCGCCTCTGCGCACGTGGCCTGTGCGAGGCGCTCGAGTACGCCCACGACTTGAAGGACGCCACTGGCCGCGCGCTGGAAGTGGTGCATCGCGACGTCTCGCCCTCCAACCTGTTGCTGTCGACCTCGGGCCAGGTGTTCCTCAATGACTTCGGGATCGCTCGCGCGCTCGACCGCAGCCACTCGACGCGCACCGGCGAGGTGAAGGGCAAGTTCGCGTACATGCCCCCGGAGCAGCTCGACCTCAGCGCCCCGGTCGATCGCCGCGCCGACGTCTACTCCGCCGCGCTGACGCTGTTCGAGCTCGCCACCTTGCAGTCTCCGTTTCTGCGGCAGACCGAGCCAGCGACGATCGACGCCGTTCGCACCGACACGCTCCCGGAGATCACCCTCACCCGCAACGACGTGACGCCGCAGTTTCGCGCCGCGCTCGTCCGCGCCACCTCCCGCCGCCCCGGGGATCGCTTCCCCACCGCGCGCGCCCTGCTCGACGCATTGATGGATGGCCCGGTCGCCGCGCCGGCGGAGCTGGGTCAGCTGGTCGAGTCGCTGTGTCCCGAGGAGCTCGAGGTCTTCCGGCGCAAGGCCTCCGACGCGCTGACCCGCGCGGGCATGGAGACCGCGTCGATGCTCCGCCCAGAGCGACGCACCGCGCTGTCCAACGATCCGGGGACGGCTGCGGAGATCGCCGAGCTCCGCAAGCGCACGCCCAACCGCTGGGCGCCCTTCGGCCTCGCGGCGCTGCTGGCCACGGGACTTGCCGGCTGGGTGGTGCTTGGACCCTCGGCGCCACCGGCGCTTGCTCCTACCCCCGCGCCGATCGCCGCGGCGGAGCCAAAGCCTCCCGTCCCCGTGCCCCCGGTTTCTTCGCCGGAGCCCGCGCGCGCCGAGCCAGCGCCGAAGCGCGTGCGGCCGACTCCACCGCCCGTCGCCGTCAAACCCGTTCCCGCCACCGGGCCGGGCTGGGTCTCGATCGACGCCCGCCCCTGGGCCAACGTCTTCATCGACGGCAAGGAGATCGACCGGACGCCGATTGCCCGGTACCCGCTGCCGCCGGGCCGGTACACGCTCGTCTTCAAGAACCCCGAGCGGAACCAGGAGCAGACGCGGGTCGTCACCATCGAGAGCGGCCGTTCGTCCTCGGTGTTGGTCGACCTTCCGTAGTTGTCTCCTTCGTAGAGACAACTGCCCCGTTGCCGGTCGGCGCAGCCCTTTGGGCCGAGCCGCGGAACCCCCGGATCTGTTCGGCATTCCCTCTGGCGCGGCGATTGCTCAATGACTCCTCGCTGCTCAACCTCCCGAGGATCCATGACGCGCACTTCCCTGTTGACCCTGAGCCTGACCACCCTCGCCGCTTGCGGATTGATTCCGTCGTCGTCGCAGCTGACCCTGCCCACCAAGACCTCGGGCACCCGGCCCAGCTACAGCACCACCCGCAGCAGCATCGTCGAGGCCTGCCCGAGCTCGCCCGCGTCGAAGGTCCTCTCGTTCGGCCTGTGCGTCTGCGACGACCTCGAGCAGGTCGGCGACCTGGTGGTGACCGGCTCGACCGGCAAGGACAAGGCGCAGATCGGCATCAACGGCCGCACCCACCTCGTCGGGACTCCGAAGATCGAAGGTTCGATGGTGGCGTACGGGGGCTTTGACCAGGTCGGTGAAGCCAGCGTCACCGGCGACCTGACCACCGCCACCAGTCTCGAGGGTGTCGGGGTGCTGAAGGTGGGCGGCGACCTCTCGGTCGGCGGAGACCTGAGCGGCGTCGGTGAACTCGGGGTCGGCGGTCTGGTGCGGGTCAAGGGGACCTTCGCGCCGGTCGTCGGGACGCAGAAGATCGGCGGGCTCGGCGGCTACACCGCCCCCCAGCTTCCCTGCGCGTGCGGCGCGACCGAGCTCCTCGACGTCGCGGCGAAGGTGGCGGACGCGAAGGCCAACCATGACAACGAACGGCTCGGCCTGCCCGCGGCGGTGGATCTGATCGGCAAGGCGGACCTCACCCTCGACACCGGGCGCTTCTACTTTCAGGGCGTGAAGACCCTCGGCGAGACCACCGTCGAGATCCGCGGCGCGGTGGCGCTGTTCATCGACGGCGACCTCGACTCGGTCGGCACCCAGAACTTCAAGCTCGACCCGGGCGCGACGCTCGACCTCTATGTCTCGGGCAACATCTCAATGGTCGGTGACTCGGACTTCAGTGGCGCCCCCGGCAGCATCCGGATTTACCTCGGAGGCAAGGACCCAGTCGCCGTCTCCGTGGGCAACCAGACGATGCGCAGCTCGCTCTACGCCCCGACCGCCGAGGTCTCGTTCGTCGGCGCGACCCAGATCGAGGGCGCCATAATCGCTAAGACGTTGCACGGCGTCGGCACCCTGACGATCCGCCAGGCCGAAGCCGCGACCCCGTCGAAGGACGTCTGCACCCCGGCGATCAACTGAAGAAGGGGGTGGAGGGGGGCGTAGCGGCCTGTAGCGCCCCGATGACGCGATGTGTTTTGCGCCGGAGCAGAGACAGTGCCTAATACGGAGCATGTCTTCGATTCGAGACGACGAGCTCCCTGACCACACTGGCATTCCTTCCACCGCGCGGCGGTCTACCGGCGAGATCCCGATTCAGGTCGGGATCCCGCCGATTCCCGTTACCGAAGAGTTGCTCCGCGCGCTCCCGAAGACGGACCTCCACTGCCACCTCGACGGCAGCATGCGCCTGAAGACGATCCTCCAGCTGGCTGAGGATCAGAAGGTGAAGCTGCTCGCCGACACCGAAGAGGGGCTGGCCCGGGCGATTCACCAGGGAGAGGTCTGCAAGAGCCTCGAGGACTACCTCGTCGCATTCGACGTCACGCTCTCGGTGCTGCAGACGGAAGAGGCGCTCTACCGCTCGGCCTACGAGCTGGCGATCGACGCCGCGGCAGAGAACGTCCGGTACCTCGAGGTGCGCTACTCGCCCGCCCTGCACCAGCAGAAGGGCCTGAAGATGACGACGATCGTCGACTCGGTGCTCGAGGGCCTGCGGGCCGCCAAGCGCGAGGTCGGCATCAAGTGCGGGCTGATCGTCTGCGGAATCCGCCACATGAGCCCCCAAACCTCGGTGCGGCTCGCCGAGCTCTGCGTCGCCTACAAGAATCGCGGAGTGATCGCCTTCGACCTCGCCGGCGCCGAGGTGAACTTCCCGGCGAAGGACCACAAGGACGCCTTCCAGCTGATCTTGAAGAACAACGTCAACTGCACCGCCCACGCGGGCGAGGCGTACGGCCCGGAGTCGATCTCCCAGGCGATTCACTTCCTCGGCGCCCACCGCATCGGCCACGGCGTCCGGCTGCGCGAAGACGGCGACCTGCTCAACTACATGAACGACCACCGCATCCCCATCGAGGTGTGCCTGTCGTCGAACGTGCAGACCGGAGCGACCGCTGACCTCAAGTCCCACCCGCTCAAGTTTTATTTCGACTACGGGCTGCGGGTGACCATCAACACCGACAACCGGCTGATCACCGACACCACCGTGACCAAAGAGATGCTGATCGCACATCGCGACCTCGGGCTCTCACTGGAAGACCTCACC
>JAYVRT010000556.1:0-5257 GCA_043776025.1 Archangiaceae bacterium
TCGCCGGCGATGATCGCCTCGCGCGCCTTGCGGACGACGGACTTCACGTTGTTGCGCACCGAGAGGTTCCGGGCGCGGCGCTTGACGGACTGACGGTTGCGCTTCTGGGCTGAGCGGGTGTTGGCCAAGGTGCTGCTCCTTCAAAGGTATTGAATCGAGAAAGGGGGGCTACCTACGACGGTGCGCCCGTGGGGGTCAAGCGGCGTTCCTTCTCTTCCCGCTTCGCCTGCTCCCACAAGACGTCCAGCTGCTCCAGCGAGGCCTGGCCGAATTTGACGCCTTGCTGCTCCAACAGCGCTTCCACCCTCTGAAATCGGGCGGTGAACCGGTGATTGGCCCTGCGCAGCGCGTCCTCCGCCGGGGTCTTCACCCAGCGCGCGAGGTTGGCCATCGAGAAGAGGACGTCGCCCAGCTCGTGCTCGATCTCGTCGCGCCCGCCCGCCGCGATCGCCTCGTCCAGCTCGCGCAGCTCCTCGTCCAGCTTCGCCCGAACGTCCGTCAGCACCTTCCAGTCGAAGCCGATCCGCGAGGCTTTCTCCGCCAGCCGCTCGGCTCGCTGCAACGAGGGGGCACCTGTGGGGACGCCGTCGAGCACGCTGCCTGCCTTGCCGGTCTTCTGCTTGCGTTCCTCGGACTTGAGCCGGGCCCAGTTGTCGAGCACTTGCTCCGCGCCATTGAGCTTTCCCTTCAGGTCGCCGAAGACGTGGGGATGCCGGCTGGTGATCTTGTCGGTGATCGCGGTGCAGACGTCGGCCATCCCGAACTCGCCCTTCTCCGACGCCAGCTGGGCGTGGAAGACGATCTGAAACAGCAGGTCCCCCAGCTCGTCCTTGAACGGGGCCCACGCGCCCCCGTAGGAGACGCGATCCATCTCGTCGAGCACCTCGTAGGTTTCCTCGACGAGGTACGGGCGCAGCGACCGCAGGTCCTGCTCCGCGTCCCAGGGGCAACCGTCGGGCGCCCGCAGCCGCCGCATCACCTCGACCAGCCGCTCCAGGCTCGGGCCGACGTCCTTTCGAAGCTCGCTCATCGGGCGGTGGCCATAGCAGAAGGTCACTTCCAACTGGGCGGTTTCGCCTATCATCGTCCCCTTCAATGGTGCGTCGCCGCGGCCTGTTGCCAGTTCACCTCGTCTTGCTCGCACTGTGCGTGGCAGCCCCGGCCTTCGGCCAGGTGGACCTCGTCGACCCCGACGCGCCGGCGGTCAAGAAAGAGAAGCCCGAGCCCGACGAGTCGGACACCCCCGAGGAACCGGTGAACCGGGTCGAGAAGGTCGACCCCGGCTCGAAGGGCCTCGCCCCCGTGAAGGTCGACGCCGGGACCAAAGCGCCGGTAGGGGTCGCGCCGGTCGGCGGCCCGAAGAAGGGCGAGGGGAAGAAGCTGATCCCCGACTTGCCCGCCCCGGTAGCCCGGCCCGCCGCGGCCCCGCTGCTCGTCACCCGGGGCACCGACGCCGATCTCGAGGCCGCGTGGGAGAAGTGGCGCACCGCCAACGCGTCGAACAACTCGAAGGCCGAGGCCGCGGCGCGGGCAGAGCTGCTCAAGGCCAAGGCCGAACTGGGCGCCGCCGACCTCGAGGCGTTCTCGCAAGGGATGCTGCGGGCGGCGATGGCCCACGAGGCGGCCTCGGACTCTGCCGGGGCGATCGACCTCGGTCTGGCGGCGGTCGAGCTGGCTCCCGACGTCCCCTCGTCGTGGCTCGGGCTCTCGCGGGTCTACTTCGCCGTCGACCCCAGCGGGCTGCCCCGCACCCTCGACGCGCTGAAGACCGCGGCGGTGAAGCTGCTGGGGGACCCGCGCTACCTGCGCCCGGTGATCGCCGACTTTGCCAACGCGCTGCTCACGGCCCTCACTGCCCTCGCGGTGGCGGTGGTGCTGGTGCTCTTCCTCCGCCGGGCCCGGTATTTCTTCTTCGACTTTCACTTCCTCTTTCCCCGGGTGCTCGCGCGCTGGCAGTCGACGGCGGTCGCGGTGTTGATCCTCCTGCTGCCGATCGTCTTCCGAATGGGCGTCGCGCCGGTGCTGCTCGCGCTCTTCGCCGCCGTCGCGCTCTACCTCACCAACGCAGAGCGGCTCGTCGCCACCGGGCTGATCGCCGTGCTCGGAGTGATCCCCACGCTCGGCACCTGGGTCACCCGCTACACCGCCTTCGCCGGCACCCGCGCCGAGACGGTCTACCTGATCGAGCAAGGCGCCAACGCCGTCGAGCCGCTCGCCGCGCAGCTCGCGCAGGCCGCCAGCCAGGACAAGGCGAGCTTCGCCGAGCTCTTCGCGCTGGGCCGCTTCGAGCTGCGCCGGGGCAAGCTGGACCTCGCCGTGCCGCGGCTCAAGGCGGCCCTCCAGAAGAAGCCGGGCGAGCCCCGCGCCTCGGTCAACCTCGGGGTGGCGATGCTGCTCACCGGCGACCTCGAGAACCCCAAGAGCCTGTTCGAGGAAGCGGCCAAGGCGGACCCGACGCTCGCCGAGCCGCTCTTCGATCTCGCCCGGCTCTACCAGCGCCGCGGCGCCACCCTCGGCGTCGACACCATGGCCGCCGAGCTCGATCGCGCCCACACCGTGCTCAACGAGGCGCGCCAGCGAGATCCTTCGATCCCCGACCTCAAAGAGGCCGGCCCCACCGACACGCTGCTCGCCAACCCCTTCCTGCGCACCCTCCCGCTGGCCACCGAAGACCTGCTGGCGCTCGCCGAGGTCCCCGAGGTCGAAGACCGGATCCGCGGGCAGCTGACCTCGAGCCTGGTGGGCGACGTGCCTGAGCCGGTCGCCCCGGTGTTCCCCGCGTTCGCCGCGCTGCTGCTCTTCGGGCTCGGCTTCCTCGCCAGGTCGGTGGAAGCGGCCCGGCCCTGCACCAAGTGCGGCGCCCCCGTCAGCCGCCGTTCGGACCCCGAGCTGAGCAAGGGCAGCCAGCTGTGCACCCAGTGCGTCAACGTCTTCGCCCGGAAGGGCGTGGTGCCCCCGGCGCTGAAGGTCCGCAAACAGCTCGAGGTCTCCCGCTACGAGAGCCGGCTCGAGCGCATCAGCTACGCGCTCGGCCTGGCCTGCAGCGGCATGGGCCACATCTTCTCCGGCCTGATCGTGCGGGGTACGATCTACGGCTTTCTCTTCCTGCTGGTGATCGTCCTGTTCCTCCAGCGTCACGGGGTGATGCGCGCCCCCTACATCGACCCGCCGATGGCGCTGCGCCTCGTCACCCTGGGGATCATCTTCGCGCTCGTCTACCTGCTTCCGCTGCGCGGGCTCTACAAGAGGCAGGGCTAGCAGATGGCGCTCAAGGGCACGCTCAAGGACTTCGGGATCGCCGACATCCTCCAGCTCATGGGCCAGCAGCAGAAGACCGGTGCGCTCCACCTCAAGGCCAAGGATCGAGAGGTCCAGATCGCCTTCAAGGACGGCAACATCGTCCGCGCCGAGTCGAGCAGCCGCAAACAGAAGGACATGATCGGCTCGATGCTCGTCCGCGCCGAGCTGATCAAGCCCGAGCAGCTCGCCTGGGCGCTCGAGTCGCAGAAGCGCACCCTGCAGCGGCTGGGCGACGTCCTCGTCTCCCAGGGGACGATCACCGCCGAGAAGTTCAAGGCGATGGTCGGCCTGCAGAACACCGAGACGCTCTACCGGCTGTTCTCCTGGAAGACCGGCAGCTACGAGTTCGAGCAGACCGACGTCGAGGTCGACCCCTCGTTCGCGCCGCTGCGCGCCGAGTCGGTGCTGATGGAAGGCTTCCGGATGGTCGACGAGTGGCCGCAGGTGAAGCGGAAGATCGTCAGCTACGCGATCACCTTCGACAAGCTGCGCGAGCTGCCCCCGCCGCCGCTGGAGACCAACGCCTTCGACGACGCCCTCGACGACGCCTTCGGCGAGAAGAAAGAGGCGCCCAAGAGCGAGTTCTCCTCGGTCGGCGACAGCGAGCGGCGCTGCTTCGGGTTGGTGAACTCCACCCGCAACGTTCGCAAGCTGATCGACCTGTCGTGCCTGGGCGAGTTCGAGACCTGCAAGGCGCTGTGCAACCTGGTCAACCAGGAGTACCTGCGCATCGTCCCCACCGTCGGCAGCAACGAGGACGATCTCGAGGAAGGCAGCGGCTTCGTCGAGCGCGCCTCGGGCGTCGTCGGGCGGGTGCTGGTGACGATGCTGGTCCTCGCCGGCCTCCTGTTCATCTTCACCCGGCTCGACTTCGGCGCGCTCAAGGTCGGCACCTCCGCGACCACCTACAGCGACCCGGCCACCCAGCGGTTCATCTCCCGCCAGCAGCTGTCCCGCATCGACGCCGCGCTGGGCGTCTACCGGCTGGAGAAGGGCGAGGTCCCCGAGGCGCTCGCCTCGCTGGTCGAAGCCGGCCTGCTCGAGCGGGACGATCTCCACTACCCCTGGTCCGACGCCTACTACTACCGGCGCACCGGCAAGCAAGGCTACCTGCTGCTGCCCCCGCTGCGGTGATCCCGGTTCGCGGTTATCAAGGGGTCGAATGAAACAAGTCCAGCTCGACCTCGGCGACAACGACCTGTGCCGCGCCCTCGCCGGTGCCCAGAACGAGAACCTGAAGCTGGTCGAACGGCGGCTGGGCGTGCGCATCGGGCAGCGGGGCACCGAGCTGACGGTCTGGGGCGAAGACGCGGCGGTGGACTTCACCTCGGCGCTGTTCTCCCAGCTTCAGGACATGCACGAGGCGGGGCGGCCGCTGTACCGCGAGGACGTGGAACAGGTGATCAAGGTGCTCGGGCATCAGGGAGGCAACGGGGTGAAAGACGTGATGCTTCAGCCGGTGCTCAGCCGCGGCGTGGGCCGGCAGATCGCCCCCCGCTCCGTCGCCCAGAAGAAGTACGTCGACCTGATCCACAAGCACGACATCGTCTTCGGCATCGGGCCCGCCGGCACCGGGAAGACGTACCTCGCGATGGCGACCGCGGTGTCCGCGCTGCTCGAGCGCAAGGTCAAGCGGATCGTGCTCTGCCGGCCAGCCGTCGAAGCGGGAGAGAAGCTCGGCTTTCTCCCCGGCGACCTCGCGGAGAAGGTCAACCCCTACCTGCGGCCGCTGTACGACGCGCTCCACGACATGATGGACGACGACAAGGCGGCGCTGCTGATCGAGCAGGGCACGATCGAGGTCGCCCCGCTGGCCTTCATGCGCGGCCGGACGCTCAACGACGCCTTCGCGATCC
Organism: Archangiaceae bacterium; assembly: GCA_043776025.1. Lineage (GTDB taxonomy): Bacteria > Myxococcota > Myxococcia > Myxococcales > Myxococcaceae > JAYVRT01. Next base: position 5,157 of record JAYVRT010000556.1, read on the forward strand.
TCGACGAGGCGCAGAACAGCACCGTCGAGCAGATGAAGATGTTCCTCACCCGGCTGGGGTATTCGAGCAAGGCGGTGGTCACCGGCGACGTCACCCAGGTC
>JAYVRT010000557.1:0-5254 GCA_043776025.1 Archangiaceae bacterium
GAACTCCCGCAGCGGCAGCAATGAGTGGATCCGCCAGAGGCTCGGCGGCCTCGCGGATCCGACGGCGTGGCGGGTGAAGAGCCACCGGACGAACGTCGCCGGCCAGTTCGCCGAGCTCACCAAGAAGGCTTACCTCAAGGGCGCCGGTCCGCTGCTCGGCCAGGCGCTCGCCGGTCAGCGGAAGTGGAACGAGGCGATGATCGCCGTGCTCGAACAGTGGGCCTCCCCGGGCGCCGACTCCGGGAGCGCCTGGCAGCTGATCTCCCAGCTCGAAGCGCTCAATGACCCGCTGCAGTCCGGAAAGACCCCGAAGCTGATGCAGGCGACCCAGTTCGTCTGGTCCGAGCTGCTGCGCCGGCAGGTCAGCTTCAACCAGCACGTGTTTCAGATGCTGCGCGTCGCCGCGAACCGCCCCCGCATCTCGCACCGCTCGTACGCCGACTGGGTCGCCGCGCGCGAAGAGGTGAGGGTGGGCGAGGTCGGCCAGGCGCTGAAGACCTGCGAGGGAACGCCGTCGTTCTCCTTGCGGCTCACCCTCGGCAGCGCCGACCAATCCGCCGCGCTCGATCGCACCGTGCAGTCGCTGGGCCGCCAGCTCTACGAGCGCTGGGAGCTTCTGATCGTCGCCGCCGGCTGCTCGAAGGAGCTCGAGGCCCACGCCCGCGGGCTCGCCAAAGGGCGGATCCGTTTCGCAGCGGAGGGGGCGGGAGACTTCGTCGGCTTCCTCTGGGCCGGTGACCTGCTCGCCCCGCACGCGCTGGCGGAAGCGGTGCTCGCCCTCGAGACCCGCCCCACGCTCGAGCTGCTCTACAGCGACGAAGATCGCCTTGAAGGAGGGCTACGGGCAGACCCGTTCCTCAAGCCGGACTTCTCGCCTGAGCTGCTCGGTGCTTGCGACTACTTGTCCCGGCTCCTGCTCGTGCGGAAGACGCTGCTGGAGGCAGTCGGGGGCGTGCGAGCGAGCGGGGCGCCGCTCTACGACCTGGCGCTGCGCCTCACCGAGCGCGCTCCACAGATCGGCCACCTCGCCGAAGTTCTCTACACCCGCGCTGGCTCGACCTCGCCGCGCGTCGCCGACTTCGTCCCTGCGGGAGGGGCCGCCGCCCTCGAGGAACACCTCAAGCGCGTCGGTGCGGACGCCACCGTCACCCGACGAGATTCCGGCTTTCGCGTGCGGCACCGGCCGAAGGGCTCGCCGCTGGTGTCGATCATCGTCCCCTTCAAGGACAAGCCACAGCTGCTGAAGACGCTCGTCGGCTCGCTGCAGCGGCAAACCGCCTACGAGCACTACGAGCTGCTGTTGATTTCCAACAACAGCGTCGAGCCCCGCACCTTCGAGCTGCTGCGGCAGTTCGACGAGCCGCGAATCCGCCACCTCACCTGGAATCACCCGTTCAACTTCCAGGCGATCAACAACTTCGGGGCGCGCGAGGCGAAGGGCGAGCTGCTGCTGTTTCTCAACAACGACATCGAGCTCTTCGATCGCGATTGGCTCACCGAGCTCGTGGCCCAGGCGCAGCGCCCGGGCGTCGGCGCCGTCGGCGGAAAGCTGCTGTTCCCGGATCGAAAGATTCAGCACGCCGGGGTGGTGGTGGGAATGGGCGGCTTCGCGGGCCACCCCTTTGCTGGCCTCGCGGACGACGGCGCCTGGACCCCGTCCGGCAGCGCCGACTGGTCGCGCAACTACCTCGCTCTCACCGGCGCGTGCTTGATGATGCGGCGCGAAGCCTTCGAAGCGCTCGGCGGCTTCGACGAGAGGTTTCTGCTCTGCGGCGGCGACGTCGACCTCTGCCTGCGCACCATCGAGTCAGGCCAGCGCGTCGTCTACACCCCGCACGCGGTGCTGCTGCACCATGAGTCGGCGACCCGCGCCAGCGATCGGATCCCGGCAAGCGACTTCTGGGAGTCGTTCCGCTCGTACCGGCGCTGGCTCGCCGGAGATCCGTTCTTCAACCCGCACCTCTCGCTGTCGAGCACCGCGCCGCTGCTGCGGGAAGCCGACGAGCCCGCGGCGATCACCACCGCGCTCCAGGTGCTCGCCGACCAGGACAACCTGCTCGGGGGGCACGGCGTCTCCGGCGGCCGCCTCGCCTACTCGCGCCAGGTGCTGGGGATGGTCGAGAAGCTCGACTTCAGCTCGGCTGATCTCCACAGCCACCGGCAGCCGCGGAAGCCCGCCGCGGCGGCGCCGAAGCGCCTCACCTGGCTGCTGCCCTTCTTCAACCACCCTTTCGGAGGGGTGCACACCATCCTCCGGTTCGCCGACCTCTGGCGCCAGCAGTTCGGCGTCGAGAACACCTTCGTCATCTACGACAACCCCCACGTCACCGCGCGGGAGATCGAGGCGAAGGTGGCGATGATCCTCGACGAGCCCCCCGGCCGCTTCGAGATCCTCAAGGACTCGGACCAGATCGCCCAGCTCGCGCCCGCCGACCTCTGCGTCACCACGCTCTGGAGCGGCGCGTACTTCGCGCTGAAGTTCAAGCAGGCGAAGCACCACGCCTACTTCGTCCAGGACTTCGAGCCGCAGTTCTACGCCGCGGGGACGCTCGGGGCGTTGGCCGAGAACACCTATCGGATGAACTTCTACGGGCTCTTCAACACCGTCGGGCTCCACGACTACGTCACCCACCACTACCCGATGAAGGGCACCTGGTTCGAGCCGGCCGTCGACCACGACCTGTTTCACCCCCGCGGGCGCAAGCCGCCTTCGAAGCCGGTGCGGATCTTCTTCTATGCCCGCCCGTCGACCGACCGGAACGGGTTCGAGCTCGGCCTCGCGGCGCTGAAGAAGCTCAAGGCGCGGTTCAAGGACGGGGTGTCGATCTACTCCGCCGGTGAGCTGTGGAACCCCACCTGGTTCGGAGCGGGCGGCGTCGTCGACAACCTCGGGATCCTTCCCTACCGCGACACCGCCGAGCTCTACCGCGCCACCGACGTCGGGCTGGTGATGATGTTCACCCAGCACCCCTCCTACCTGCCGCTGGAGATGATGGCCTGCGGGGTGACGGTGGTGACCAACGACAACCCGTCGAACCGCTGGCTGCTCCGACACCGCGAGAACAGCCTGCTGTTTGAGCCGAGCGCCACCTGCGCCGCGGAGCAGCTGATCGAGGCGGTCGGCGACGCCCAGCTGCGCGAGCAGGTCGGGCAGGCCGCCGCCGAGCGGATGCGCGCGACGAGCTGGGAAGACCAGGCGCGACGGACCTTCGAGGCGCTCAGCCGCCACGTCACCGGGCGGTAGGTCGTTGCTTCAGCCCGAGCCCAGGCCGCCGTGCCCGACCTCGAGCGGCAGCTGCGGGTGGTAGTACGGGTCGCCGCGCTCGTGCAGCTCGGCGTAGGCGAGCTTCTCCCGGCGGATGTCCTCGCTCGGCACCGACTGGCCGCGGCGGCTCTGTGATTCGTAGTGGAACAGCTCGACGTGGCCGACACAGACGACCCGCAGGCCCTTCTGGCGGGCGCGCAGACACAGCTCGACGTCGCTGCCGGAGACCAGGTGGCCTTCGTTGAAGCCGCCGAGCTCTTCGAACAGCGCGCGCCGGATCAGCTGGCACGCCCCGGTCACCGCCGACCAGTTGCGCGTCAGGTCCGGGGCGCCGAACGGCGTCGGGCCGTACTCCGACCGCCACCGGGCGAAGACGTGCCCCGCGAGCCCGCGCAAGCCAATCACCACGCCTGCGTGCTGCAGGCAGAGGTCCTCGTACTTCAGCCGCGCGCCGACGACGCCGATCCGTGGATGCAGCGCGAACCCGGCCAGATCCCGCAGCCAACCGTCGCGGGTGATCGCGACGTCGTTGTTGAGGAACAGCAGCAGCTCGGCCTTCGAGCGCGCCGCGGCGGCGTTGTTGATCGCCGACCAGTTGTACGGCTCGTTCCACTCGAACCAGGAGACCCGGGGATCTCGCATCTGCTCCAGCTGGGCGAAGGTCTCCGGCTGCACCGAGTTGTTCGACACCAGCAGCAGCTCGAAGGGGAGGCCGGGCTCGTAGCGCTGCATCGACTCCCACAGCCCGCGCAGCAGCTCGGGTTTGTCCTTGAACGGCACGATGATCGTCACCGCCGGCGCGCCCTCGACCGGCAGCCGCACCTCGCGGTGAACCTCCACCGGCTCCGGCGCTTCCCGTCGGGAGAGAACCCACGGCACCCGCACCACCTCGGACTCCTCGAGCGGCTCGGCCGTCAGCCAGCCGAGCGCGGGGCCGTGGACATCGGCCTTTCGCGCGAGCTCCGAGCGCACGGTGAAGCAGCCGCCGATGTAGTTGGTGCTCAGCAGGTACTCGGGCGACCACCCTGGCTTGAACGCAGCGACCCCGACGCCGGTAAAGAACGTGTCGCCGTAGACCAGGCGCACCTCGGGCCGGGCGGCGAAGATTTCGGCGATCGTCTCCAGCGCGCCGTCGACCAGCGCCTCTCCGGCAGGCAGGCGGACGACGGCGGCGGCGTCACCGAGTTCGACCGGCGCGCCGGGCACGGGTTGAACCGCGAGCTTCGCCCTCGCGTCGGCTCGAGGCCACCGCGCCTTGACTGCCCGCTCCCGGGCCTCGCCGAAGCGGGCAAAGGCCGCGGGGTAGCTGGTCAACGCGTCCGCCAGCTCGCCGATGAACGCCTCGACGGCGACATAGAACTGCTCCTGGGCGGCGAACCAGGGCTCGAGCCCGAGCGCTCCCTCGAGCGGCGAGCGCGTGCGATCGGGCGGAGCAGGCAGCCGCTTCAACGTCTCGATCAGCGCCCGGTTGGCGGCGGCGCGCTGGGCCAGTGGCTGCTCGAGCACGCGCCGCAGCACCGCCAGCCCGGCGTGCTTGGCGACGAAGACCGCGTCGCCTTCGAGGCCGCTGCGACGGCGGGGGACCTCGGCCCGGAACTCCGCCAGCCCCGCCAACCGCTGCTCGACCCGAACGGCGTGGTCGGGCAGTCGCGCCGTCCAGATCGCGTCCTCGAGCACCGCCACCACCTTGTGATTGAAGTCGTCCTGGCCGCGGAACAGCTCGACCGCGAAGGGCCTCAGCGGCCCTGGCGTGGCCGGGGCGAGGCGCAGGACATCGGCCAACCCGCGCAACCGGCTGAAGCTGAGTTCCGGCGGATCCAAGGGCCCCGCTTCATCGCATGTGCCAAAGGGAGAAGGCGACTCGAATGAGCTGCGTCGCCCGGATGGCGAGCGAAGGTGAAGCCCTCGGTTGGAATGAGCCTGTTCCGCCTCGCGCGGCGTTGCTAAACGCGCGGCGATGCCAAGTTCCGTCGTGTCGGTGATCATCCC
>JAYVRT010000558.1:0-5246 GCA_043776025.1 Archangiaceae bacterium
CGGGGCCCCTACCTCGCGCGGCCCGAGCTGTCGCCTGAGCTCAACGCGATCCTCGAGACGGCGCTGCAGACGGATCCGTCGAAGCGCTGGGAGAGCGCCGATGCCTTCTCCCACGCGCTCGAGGAGCTCATCGCCTCGACCGGCGAACCGTTGACCGCGGCGCACGTCGCCGGCTTCCTCGAGGAGCTGTTCGGACGGGACGTGGTGCTGACCAACCCCGCGGTGGCGACGATGGAGCCGATGACGGGCGGGCGCGGCACCGACCTGTTGCCACTGTCCCTGGGCGGCTCGGTGCCGCCCCCGAGCGATCTCTGGGCGGTCTCTCCGACTCTGATCGAGCCACGGATGCAGGGCCAGCTGACCTCGGGGCCAAACATGGTGGCCGTGGGGCTGGCGCAGGCCCACTCCCAGGTGCCGACGATGAAGCCGCTGCCCGCGCGCTGGCCGCTGGCGGCGGCGGCGGCGGTGGTGGGGGTGCTGGCGCTCGGTCTGGCGCTGGCGTTGCGCGCTCCGGCCCGGGTCGAGCCGGCCCCGGTCGTACTGGCGCCAGCCCACGTCGAGCCCCCGCCGGCGGCCCCCGACGCCTCGACGCTGGTCGCGGTCGAGCCGGTGGTGCCGGTGGAAGAAGGGGGGGCGGCCGAAGGGGACACCGACCCACCGATCAAGCGGCGCCGGCCCGCGCCCAAGCCAGGCCACGTCACGGTGCGGGTCAACCCGTGGGCCGAGGTCTTCTACAACAACAAGAGCTACGGGACGACGCCGCTCAAGCACCCGATCGACGTGTCACCGGGCAGCGCCACCTTCCTCTTGAAGAACCCCCAGCTGGGGGTCAACAAGAAGGTGACGGTGAAGGTGGCCGCCGGGGCCGACGTGGTGCTGAAGGCCGACCTGTTCAAGAAGTGAAGTGGGCCCGCAGCAGACAGGCGACGTCCTCTTCCTTCTCTTCGTCGTCCTTCTTCTTCTTGCCCCCGTCGGTGCTCTTGTCGTGGGCGAGGGTCATCACTGGGTCGTCGGGCAGCGGCGGAAACGAAGGCCCAGCAAAGGCCCCGCCGAAGCCGGTGCAGAACGTCGCGATCAACCAGAGCTTCCTCATGGGGCTTTGACCTCCTGATGGGCCGTCAAATTCACTGTTTCAGGCCGCGGACGAACTTGATCAGGCCGCTGATCTCGTCCGCGGAGAGCTTGTCCTTGAAGGGCTTCATCTTCTTGTTGTCCTTCGACCCCTCGACAATCATTTTCCGCTGCTTCTCGTCGGTCCACTCCTTCTGCCAGGCCTCGGTCGTCATGTCGGCGATCTTCTCCTTCTTGCCGGTCTTGGTGTCGGCCTTGCCGTCGTCCCCGTGACAGCTCTTGCACTTCGCCTTCCAGATCTCGGGGATCGTGTCCGCGGAGGCGGCGGAAGAGAGGCAGAGGCAGGTGAGCAAGAAGGCACGCAGCAGCTTCGTCACGGGAGAGCTCCTTAAGGACCGTCGGTTGGAAGGAACGACGCTACTGCCACGGCAGCAATTCATCGAGGGTCAGAACTTCGCTTTTTCGTCGGTCTGGTTCCGCAGGTAGTGGATCACGGCCTTGAGCTCGTCCTTGCTCAGCTTGTCGACGTCGAACGAGTCCATCTCGTTGGCCTGCCCGTAGAACCGGGCGTGGTCTGGCTGGCGAATGAACTGCTCCAGCCAGCCCTGGGACGCCCAGCCCATCAGGTTCGGGTACTCGCCGGTGTCCGCGGGGTCGGTGAGGTGGCATTCGGCGCAGCCTTCTTTCTCGTAAAGCCGGGCCCCAGTCTGCGCGAGGTCGGTCCGGACATCGGGCTTGCCGGACTGGAGGTAGAGGTACTCGACGATCGCGTTGAGCTTCTCCTCGTCGCCGTCGTAGGCGTCCATCTCGTCGATCTTGGTGCTGCCGAAGAAGTACTTGCTGCGCGGGTCGCGCATGAACTTCTTCGTCCAGGTGCGGCTGGCGTACCCGTCGAGGCAGAGCGCGGCGTCGTAGTTCTCCATCGTCGCCGGGGCGTGGCAGGCGGCACATTCCCGGTCGAAGACCCGCTTCCCCCAGACCAGGGGGTCGTTCTTGTAGAGCTCCAACGGCCCGGCGACCGGCACGCCGATCATCGCCAGCTGCTGGGCCTGCTGGGCGAACTCGTCGGCGCGGGCGTTGATCTTCTCCGTCTGGGCGTCGGTCGCGTCCTCGTAGGCGATCAGCGCGCCGAGCACGAACGCGCCGAGCATCCCCAGCAGGCTCATTCCGACGAGGATCCCGCCCGCGTTCTTCCGGGTCTTCGACAGCCAGTGGTAGAGGAAGGGCAGGGCGGCGAGGAAGGTGACCCCGACGCCGGGGAAGACGGTGGTGGCGATGAACTCCTGCGAGCCGGTGTAAAAGTGGCGCAGGTAGAAGATCGGCAGGAAGTACCACTCGGGCCGGGCGACGTATTCGATCGACGGGTCCGCGGGCGCGCCCAGGGGTACGCCGTGCTCGCGCACCACCCAGAGGATGATCCCCAGCAGCACCACCACCGCGGCGGTCAGGTCCCGGGAGGCCTGGTAGGGGAAGTAGGTCTGGGCCTTCTCGGCGGCGCGGTCCGGCGCCATCGCGGCCGGCGCGAGCTCACCGTGGCGGCGCTTGAGCCACAGCTGCAGCGCGACCGCGCCCGCGAACAGGCCGGGGGTGAGCAGCACGTGCATCGAGTACAGGTGGGTGAGGGTGGTGTTGCCGACCGCGGGCCCGCCTTGCACCAGCTGCGCCGCGAGCTCGCCGACGATTGGCTGGTTGCCGGTGATTCCGACCAACACCTGCGTCGCCCAGTAGGCGCGGAGATCCCACGGCAACAGGTAGCCGGTGTGAGAGACGAGGATCAGCGCCTGGAGCGCGACCAAGCCGGCGACCCAGCTCAGCTCCCGGGGCGCCTTCCACGCACCCCACAGCAGGCCCTGGATCAAGTGAAGGATCGCGACGACGATCAGCACGTTGCCGGCGACGTGGTGGACCCCGCGGAGCACCCAGCCGAGCACCAGCTGGTTGTTGATGAAGTGGACGGTGGCCCAGGCATCGCTGGTGGTCGGCGCGTACCAGGCGGAGAGGCCCAGTCCGGTGATCGCCTCGAGCCCGAAGAGGATCAACGCCAGCGCACCGAAGGTGCGGGCCCAGTGCGCGCCTCCGGGCAGCGGCGACTCGAACAGCGCGCCGACGTCCGAACGGTGCGAAGTCCGCGCGTCGAGGAACTCGAGGAATCGGCGGACCATCAGATCGCCTTCCGGTCCTTGACGCCGATCTTGTAGCGGACCCATTTGACCCAGACAGCGCCGTCTCTCACCTCAATCGGCAGCGGATCCATCGATCGGGGCGACGGACCCTCGGTCGGTGTCCCGTCGTAGGTGAACAGCGAGGCGTGGCAGGGGCAGGAGTACGCGTCCTTCGTCTTCGTGTCCTTGTTGATGCTGCAGCCCGAGTGGGGGCAGATGCTCGAGAGCGCGGTCACCTTGCCGCCGGCGTCCTTGAGCAGCCAGGCGGCTCCGACGACGCCCACCGCGCGGGTCCAACCGTCGACCACCGTGGCCACCAGCTCGACCCGCTTCGGCAGGCCGACGATCAGGTCCTTCTCCGGGCAGGCCCGAATCAGGTTGCCGTCGTCTTCCTTCCTTCGCAGCAGCGGGGTGAGCACGGTGCCGAGCACCGGGACGGCGGCCGCGACGGCGAGCGTGCCGCCCATCAGCCCCGCGAGGATCTTCAGGAAACCGCGTCGGTCCGAGCTGGCCATGTGGGCCGCGGAGTATAGGCGGCGCGGCCGAAGACGCACGGATTGCGGGCGCAACAATGATCCCCGACCCGCGCGATTGTGTTTAGCCTGCCCGTTCGATGCAGCCCAGGCTGTCGGTGTTGGTGGTGTTGCCCGATCGGGCGTTTCCGGTGGAGCTGCCCCCGGGGCGTCCGGTGGTGGTCGGCCGCGGGCCGCAAGTGCAGGTGACGCTGCCGGATCCGTCGGTGGCGCCGCGTCAGCTGACGCTCACCGCGCGGGAAGAGGGCGTGCTCGTCGAGCCTTTGGGGGGCGCGGGCGGGACGCTGCTCAACGAGGTGCAGCTGTCTGCAGCGGCGATCGCCCGCCCGGGCGACGAGCTGGCGGTGGGGCAGGCGCGGCTGATCGTCCTCGGCGGCGCGAGCACCTCGGCGGCTCGGCCGCGGCTCGCCGGGTTCGACGAGCTCTCGGCGCGGCTGCACGACGAGACGCTGCGGGCGGGCTCGCACCGTCCGGTGGCGCTGGTGCTGGTCGCGATGCCTCCGCTCAACACCCCCGCGCGGCTGTCGATGCTGCGCCGGCTCTCGGAGGCGACCCACCTCGCCCAACCCGCGACCTGTTGGGGCGAGTTCACCTCCGACGCGCTCGCGGCCGTGATCCCCGAGCTGTCGGCGGGAGCGCTCGCGGCGCTGCTGGCGAAGCTGCCCGACGTCGCGGGGCTGCGGGCGAAGGTGGTGCACGCCGCCGCGCCGGCCGACGGGACCGATGCCGAGTCGTTGATCGAACGCGCGCTCGAGCGGCTCGAGCCGGGCGACGACGCCCATGTCGAGCCGGTGGTGAGCGAGCCGGTGATGGTGCGGCTGCTCGGCGCCGCGGAACGGCTCAACCAGCTCAAGGGGCCCGCCGCCGTCGAGGGCCCTTCAGGCGCGGGCCGGGCGACATTGGCCCACGTGCTCGAGACGGGGTCGATCACCGTCGTCCACGCCGCCGACGGCCCGGGGCTCACCCGCGCGCTCGAGGGGCTCGATCGCCGCACCCTGCTGCTGCGGGACGCGGGGGTGCTCGAGCCCGAGGCGCTGCAGCGGGTGATCGCCGAAGCCAAGGGGCGGGTGCTGGCCACGCTCGAGCCACGGCAGCACCCCGACCTGTTCCCGGTGCGCCTGAAGGTGCCAGCGCTGGCCGATCGCCCGGCCGACGTGCTCCCGCTGGCCGACCACTTCCTCTCGCTCGCGCGGCGGCGGCTCGCGCGGCCGCGGCTGGTGCTCTCCGACGAGGCCCGGGGGCTGTTCGTCCGCTACCGCTGGCCGGGCAACGTCCGCGAGCTGAAGAACGTCGTGGAGCGCATGGCGATCCTCTCCGGCGATCGCGTCACCATCGCCGATCTGCCCGAGGATCCGCACGAGAGCCCGTTCGGCGACGACGAAGCCGCCCACGACGCCGAGGCGGAGGCCGAGGACGAGCGCGCCGCCGAGGCCGAACGCGAGGACGCTGCCGCGTCGCGTCCCGCCCCCGTTCCCGGGCA
>JAYVRT010000559.1:0-1645 GCA_043776025.1 Archangiaceae bacterium
TTAAAGGTGCATCTGGCCCCGAATCAGCTGCTGGCGCTGCCGGTGGTCCTCTCGCCGATCGCGAGGCGACAGGTCGAGCGGCAGGTGCCGGAAGCCCCCGCGGTGGAGTCCGTCGCGGTGCGCAGGCCCGAGCTCGACCCGCCGGGTTTTCCTGGCGGATCGTCACAGCCCGGCACGCTGGCCTGCTCCTCGAAACCGCCCGGGGCCGAGATCTGGCTCGATGGCAAGAACACCGGCCGGAGAACCCCTCTGCCGTTGTCGACGGGGCTCCACGTGCCGCCGGGAAAACATTGGGTGGTGTTCAAGCTCGGTGGGAAGTCGAGCGCGCGTCAAGAGTTCACGCTCGAGCCCAGCGCGTTCTTCGTCCTCAAGGGGGTCGAGATCCCCGGCGCCGACTGACGCCTCAGCGCTCGAGCTTGCCAGCGACGACCCGCAGCTGAAGCGGCAGTGGCAGCGACTCGAGCGGATCCGGCAGCGCGGCGATCAGCGTGCGGCCTTCGCTGACGCTTAGCAGCAGCTTCGCGATCTGCCCCTCGGTGACGGGGTCGAGGCCGGCGAAGGGATCGTCGGCGAGCAGCACCCGGGGTCGGGCGACGATCGCCCGCGCGATTCCGGCGCGCTTCTTCATCCCGCCCGACAGCTCCTCCGGGTGCTTCTGCGCCGCGGCGGACAGCCCCACCTGCTCCAGCGCCTCTTCCGCCCGCGCGGTCGCCTCGGCTTCGGGGACCTCGCGCTTGCGCAGCGGCAGGCGGACGTTGTCGAGCACCGTCATCGAGTCGAAGAGCGCGTCGGTCTGAAAGACGAAGCCGAACGCGGCCTGGGCCTCGCGGCGCCGCTCGGGGCTCAAGGAGGCGACGTCTTCGCTTCCCCAGTGCACCGCTCCCGTCGTCGGCAGCACCAGCCCGGCGAGCAGCTTGAGCAGCATCGTCTTTCCCCCTCCGGCGGGCCCCCAGAGGACCGCCTGGGTTCCGGCGGGGAGCACCAGCGAGATCGAGTCGAGGGCGACGACGGGGCCGAAGCGCAAGCCCACCGACAACAACTCCAGCTGCATCGGCTAGCCCTTGCCCCGGCCGAGCAGCCGCAGCAGCGACAGCTTCCGCACCGAGCCGGCGAACAAGTACCAGGTCATCATCACCCCGAAGAGGAAGCTGGCGGCGATCACCGCGATCATCCCCAGCGCCGGCACCCCGCCCACCGTCCAGTCCTTGCTGGCGAAGCTGATGAAGGCGCCGACGATGAACCCGCAGGCGCACAGCCCGGAGAACGAGACCACCGCGAGCGCGCGGAGGTTCCTGTTGAGCACGTCCATCTGCTCGGCCTTGACGGTGACCGCGAACTTCCCGGTCTCGAGGTCGAGCAGGATCTGCGACAGCTGCATCGGCAGCTCGTGGGCGGCGGTCTGCAGCCGCAGCAGCGTCTTCATCATCCCCCCCTGCAGTTGGTTGGGGTCGAAGCGATCGGAGAGCAGGCCCTTGGCGTAGGGCAGGGCGACCTGGCCGATGTTCATCGTCGGGTAGAGCGAACGGAGGATCCCCTCCATCGTCATCGAGGCCCGGGAGAGGATCGCGTACTCCTTGGGGACGCGGATCTTGTACTTCACCGCCAGGTCGAGCACGTCGCGCATCAGCGAGCGGGCGTTGATCTT
>JAYVRT010000560.1:0-5217 GCA_043776025.1 Archangiaceae bacterium
CGGCGGCGGCAGCGGCGGCGGCGGGAGCTCCGTGGGGGGCGGTCAGGGCGGCGGCGACGCAGACGCGGGCCAGTGCCCGTTCACCTGCAACGACGACCCGAACATGTCCGCGCTCGCCGGCCAGTGCCTCACCCACGGCTGTGTCTGCAACGCCGGCTTCGAGCTCAACCCGGCGACCGGGCTCTGCAAGCTCTACTACGCGCGCTACCCGCTCTCGGCGCGGCCGGAGACCTTTGCGCTGGCCGTGGATCCCGGAACCAACCACGCGGGAATCGCCTGGATCGTCAGCGCCGGCGGGGGGAACTACGACGTCTTCTACCGCGACTGGAACTATGGGGCGCCAGCCGGCTCTCCGCCGGAGAGGATCGCCACCGTGCAGGTGTTCGCGGGCATCGCCGTCGCCTTCAACGCCGGCTCTCCGGTGGTGGCCTTCCTCGGCGGAGGCAGCGACGGCTACGTCGCCTGGCCCCAGAGCGACGCGGTGATCGCCCACCGCACCGGCACCACCTGGTCGACCGCAGCGGTCGCCACTCAGAGCTACTCCACCTCGTGCGGCAACCCGGTCTCCGACTCCGGGGGCATCGTCGGGCTTTGGCCTGCGCTCGCGGTGGCCAACGGCAAGACCTACTTCGCCTGGCGGGACGTCCACAACGGGCAGTTTCCGCTGCAGGACTTCGCCGGCTCGGACCTCGAGTTCGCCGAGAGCGCAAGCGGCGTGAGCAACTGGACGCTGCAGTGCGCGAAGCCAGGCGGCAGCGACAAGCTCGGCCACGGGGTCTCGAACAAGCTGGTGATGTCCAACGGCCAGCCGGCGGTCGTCTACACCCATGACGTGGGGACCGGCGGCGTCATCGACGTCTCCTTCGTGCGCCGCACCGCCGGCGGGTGGCAGACCCCGGTGAAGCTGTTCGCCAACCAGGCGGTGATGTACCCGATGGCCGACTGGATCGGCTTCGCGGCCAGCGCCGCAGGTGAGTACGCGGTCGTGTCGGGCAACTCGAACCTCGGGCGGTCCACGCTGATCACCACCTCCAGCGACGGCATCAACTGGCTGCTGCCCGACTTCGTCGGCGCCGGCGGCGGCGGCGCAGACGTCGCCTACAGCCCGCTCGGCCTGCTCGAGGTCTCGATCGCCGACTGCGCGAGCCTGGAGCTCGGTACCTGTGTCTCTCCATTGCGGATCTCGGTGTGGACTGCTGGGCTCACCGCGATGGCAGGGTACGGCTTCGCCCGCGGGCCCACCGTCGATCCCGACGCGGCCAACGGCGCGACGCGGCTGGGCTACTTCGCCAACGGCAAGCGCGCCGTCCTCTACGAGGGCGGGGCGAATTTCGAGCTTCGGCTCGCGGTCGAGCGCTGAACAAGTTTGGGCTGCAAACCGGCCGAACGCCGGCGCAACAACGGGCGGGTTCCACGGTAAGGTCGCGCCGTGTCGAAGCTCCTGCTCCTGTCGATCCTGGTGATGATGATCGCGATCCCGGTCCGCTTCTCCCGTACGAGAAACGCGGGGGTCGGCTTGCGGCGGGCGCTGGTGGGGTTCTTCGTCTACAACGTCATCTACTGGCTGGCGGTGGTAGTCATCTACTTCACCCTCATCGTCGGCCGCAGCCCGGCGGAGCTCCTCTCGCAGACCGTGCACGACTGACCCATGACCAAAGTGCCCACCCACCACGCCCCGGAAGAGCACCACGAGGAAGCCGCCGACGCGGATCTCTTCGACTACGCGGCGATCAAGCAGTGGCTCGGCTTCATCTTTCGCAGCCTCGGCCGGCACCGGATCGCCGGCGTGTTCGCCGGCCTGATGGTCTTCGCGATGGCGCTGTTCCTCGTCTGGGTGGTGCCGAAGAAGTACGAGTCGCGCGCCAAGCTGCTCGCCAACCGGAACTCGCTGATGGCGCAGCTGGGTAACCCGCACCGCAGCAACAACTTCGATACCGACGGGCCGACCCGCGCCGCGCAGGAGACGGTGATGGCGCGCGACAACCTGGTCTCGATGGTGAAGCAGACCAAGCTGCTCGAGCACTGGGAAGCGCACCGCCACCCGGTGATGCGCCTGAAGGACAACCTGATGAAGTCGATCGGCGGGGAGCAGACCGAAGATCAGCGCCTCGACAACATGATCGGCACGCTTGAAAAGCGGCTCAACGTCTACACCGGAGAGGGGACGGTGATCATCGAGATCTACTGGCCCGACGCGAACATGGCCCGCCAGCTGGTCGAGACCGCGCAGCAGAACTTCCTCGAGGCCCGCCACGTGTCCGAGGTGTCGGCGATCTCCGAGACGATCTCGATCCTCGAGATGCACGCCTCCGAGACCCAGACGGCGATCGAAGAGGCGGTGTCCAACGTGCAGAAGGTGGCCGACGAGCGGCGGGGCCAGGCGAAGAAGGACGCGAAGGCCGCGGCGGTGCCCGCGCCGACCGTGCTGCGGCGGCTGCCGGCGGCGAACACCGAGACCCCGACCCAGGAACTGTCGCAGCTGAAGTTCCTCATTCGCACCAAGCGGCGCTCGATTCAGGACCTCGAGGAGTTCCGCAACCACCGGCTCACCGAGCTGCAAGGCCAGCTCGCGGAGCAGAAGGTGATCTACTCGGCGAACCACCCGGTGGTGGTGGACATCGAGCAGCGCATCGACGCGCTGCAGAAGGAATCGCCGCAGATCGAGGCGCTGAAGAAAGACGAGGCGGCGCTGATCGACGAGTACAAGTCGCGCGGCGGCCGGGACGTCAACGCCGCGACTGAACCGGGCACGGGGGCCACTGTCCGCCGCAACGACTACGACTCCGACAGCGTGTTGCGCGAGGTGATGCCCGACCTGCGTGACGACCCGGCGGTGAGCGTCGCCCGCGCCCAGCTGGCGATGGCCACCTCGCGCTACCAGGACATCCTGATGCGCATCGACGCCGCCCGCATCGAGCTCGACACCGCGCGGGCCGCGTTCAAGTACCGCTACACCGTCGTCAGCCCGGCGCAGACGCCGCGCAACCCGATCGCCCCCAACGTGATGCTGATCGTCCTCGGGGGAATCCTCGCCGGCGTCTTCTTCTCGTTCTTCGCCAGCATGGCGATCGACCTCTGGCGCGGCCGCGCGATCGAGTCCTGGCAGGTCGAGAAGCGGCTGAAGATCGCCGTGCTCGCCGAAGTGAAGCTGTAACGAAACGAGCGTGCTCTTCCTCGACACCCTGCTGACCCTCGCCGGGTTGCTGCTCTTGATTCCGGTGGGGTACCTCGGCTTGCTGACGCTGCTCTCGGCGCGGCTGAAGGCCCCCGCGTACGCCGCGCCGAAGCTTCGGTTCGACTTCGTCGTCCCCGCCCACAATGAGGAACTCGGCATCACGCGGACGGTGAAGAACCTGCTCGCCCTCGACTGGCCGAAGGACAAGTTCCGGGTGCTGGTCGTCGCCGACAATTGCAAGGACGCCACCGCCGTGCGCGGGCGCGAGGCCGGCGCTGCGGTGCTCGAGCGCACCGACACCGAGCGGCGGGGCAAGGGCTACGCGCTCCACCACGCCTTCGAGCACAGCCTCAAAGACGGCCAGGCGGACGCGGTGGTGGTCGTCGACGCCGACACCCTGGTGTCGAAGAACCTGCTCCAGGCGTTCGCCGCGCGGCTCGAGGCGGGCGCGTGGGCGGCGCAGGCGCACTACGGCGTGCTCGAAGAGAAGAGCAGCTGGCGCACGCGGCTGATGCGCATCGCCTTCTCCGTCTTCCACGGGGTCCGGTCCAACGCCCGCGAACGGCTCGGCGTGTCCTGCGGCCTGCGCGGCAACGGGATGTGCTTCTCCCACGCACTGATCAAGGCGGTGCCCCACGACGCCTTCTCCGTGGTCGAGGACGTCGAGTACGGCATTCGCATCGCGCGCGCCGGTCACCGCGTCGTCTACGCCCACGAGGCCTTTGTCCTCGGGGAGATGGTGGCCAACGAGAAGGCGAGCCGCTCGCAGCGCCGCCGCTGGGAAGGGGGCCGGCTGCAGCTGATGAAGCAGTACGGGTTGCCGCTGCTGCGCACTGGGCTGGGCCAGGCCAACCTGATGCTGGTGGACCTCGCCGCCGACGTGCTCGTGCCACCGCTGACCTGGCTCGCGGCGCCGGCGCTGCTGGGGCTGGGGCTCGCCACCGCGGGGACGCTGCTCTCCGAGTACCGCTGGGTGTCGGTAGTCCCCTTCGCGGTCGCCTGCGCGACCCTGGGCCTGTACGTGCTGCGCGGGTGGATGCTCTCCGGCGTCGGCCCGCGGGGGCTGTTGGATCTGGCGTACGCCCCGATCTACATGGCCTGGAAGGTGCGCCTGATGTTCTCCCGGCCCGAGGAGAAGAAGGGCGAGTGGGTGCGCACCACCCGCGAGGCCGAGCAGAACGGAGCCGACAAGCCGTGACCGCCTCCGCCACCGCCCGCCGCGGTCCCGGGGCGCTCTCGTCGCTGTTGCTGTTCGGCTTCCTCGCTCTCGGAGCGTTGATCTCCGCGCTGGCGACGGTGCTCGGCAACGGCAACCCGGTGGTGGCGCTGGTGGTGCCGATCGGCCTCGGCGCGGTCTGGGCGGTGTGGCGGACGCCGCTGAAGTACTCGGCGATGGGCCTGCTGTTCCTGATGTGGATCGCCGACTACCTGCCCGAGGGCCCGCAGTCGAACCTGTGGAACTCGCCCTTCTACCCGATCGGCCAGTTCCTCTTCCTGAACCTCTCGGCGCTCACCGGCATCGCCGCGCTGCGGGTGCCGGGGCTCGACGTCTCAGTGCTGGTGTTGCTCGGCATCGGCATCTACCGGCGGGCGACGAAGTCGACGATCGATCGCAAGGCGCCCTCGGTGCGCACCTTGAGCGTGCTGCTGGTGGCGCAGTTCCTCACCGTGGTGGCGCTCGACGCCTGGGGGGTGAGCCAGGGCGGAGACTTCAACGAGTCACTGTGGCAGTTGCGCCAGTTGCTGCTGCTGCCGGTCTTCACCTTCTTCTTCCTCTACGCGATCCCCGGCAGCCAGGATGACCTGCGCTTCATCGCCAAGGTGGCGATCGTCGCCGCCTGCATCAAGAGCGTGGTGGGGATCTACTTTCTCCACTTCCAGGCTCACGTGATGGTGGAGTTCACCACCTCGCACTCCGACACCCTGCTCTTCATCCCCCTGCTGGCGATGCAGATCGCCTGGATGTTCGAGCGGCCGGGAAAGAAGACGGTGCGCGACGGGCTGAAGTGGGTGCCGATCGTCTGGTGGGGGATGTTCGCCAA
>JAYVRT010000561.1:0-5217 GCA_043776025.1 Archangiaceae bacterium
GCAAACGAAGGCAATTCGCAAATATCTACATTTGCGTCTGCTCATCCTCTTGATTTCGAAAACCGTTTAGTGCAAATTCCGCTTCGTCCTCGGAACAAGAGTCTATAGCTCAGTTGGTAGAGCACCGGCCTTTTAAGCCGAGGGTCGGGGGTTCAAATCCCCCTCGACTCACTTCAAACAGCAGCAGTGAGTCCGGTCCCCATCGTCTAGAGGCCCAGGACGGCGCCCTTTCAAGGCGTTGACGCGGGTTCGAATCCCGCTGGGGACAAGAAGCTTCGGTCGCGCGTCCGCCGCCGCCAGCGCAGGGCGACGACGAGCGGGAAGAGCAGGCTCGCGGTGGCGCCCCCGCCGCAGCCAGCGCAGCTGGCAACCTTCACGCCGGAGTATCTGCAGCGGTTGTTGGCGCAGGCGAAGCCTCGCTGGCAGTCGGAAGTGTTGGCGCAGACGGTGTTCTCGGTGCCGTCGCCGGTCTCCTGGGAGTTCATCTCCGCGCCGCCCATGCCGACCGAGCCATCTGGAATGGAAGCGTCGGGAGTGTCGCCCGCGTCCTGCGCGACGGCAGCGGCGCCCACCAGGGCCAGGGTGAGGACGACCAGTCGAGAGGGCATGCGCCGCAAGATTGCGTCGCGGGGGACAAAGCGCAAGTCAGCGGGGATAGCGGTCGAGGCGTTCGTGGAACCGGCCGGAGAGGAACGGGCTCGCGTCCCCGAGCGCGGCGAGGATCCGTTCGGCCTCCGAGCGGTAGCTCCAGATCTTCTCCGGCGTCCAGTGCGGTGGCGGCGGAGCGAGGTTGGTGATCCGGTCGGCGAGCTTCACCATCGCCACCTCGGGCGGCTGGAGCCGGATTCGCCGCAGGCTGTCCTCGATGCGATCGGCCTTGGGCAGACCGTCGTCCTTGCTCAGCGCGGCGACCCCGGCAGTGACGCGCGGGCCGAACTCCTTCTCCACTGCGCTCGGCGGGGTCTGGGTGTCCTCGAGGACGTCGTGGAGCAGCGCGCAGGTGACGGCGAAGTCGCCGTCGCGGCCCGGCTCGGCGTGGAGCGCGCGGATCAGCTCCATGCAGACGGTCGACAGGTGCACCACGTACGGCAGCCCGATCGGCGTCTGCTGCGTGCCGTGGGCGCGGGCGGCGAAGTTCAGCGCTTGAAGGTAGACCTCGGCGGAGAAAGCCATCGGTGCGGAGTCTAGCGCTCGTGCGCGCCGGAGTGGATCGCCGCGGCTGGATCCGCCTTCACCGCGCCCTGACAGTTTGTCGGGCCGCCTGCCGCGGCCGTTGCCAAGCTGACCACCGGTGACTTGTAGGCCAGGGCGCGTCGCGGCGCGGGGGGCTGCCCCCGGGGGGCACGTCTCTTGTAAGTCTCTGGGCCATGTGGGTCGAACCGTTCGTCGCCGCGGCACGCGAGGCAGGGGCCTCGGATCTCCACCTCGAGGGCGGGATGCCACCGGGCCTCCGGGTCCGCGGTGAGCTCAAGCTGTCCGGCGAGCCGGTCTCCGCGGCGCAGCTGAGCGAGCTCGCCCGCGAGCTGGTCGGCGACGGCTGGCCCGACTTCCTCGAGCGGCGCTCGTTCGATCTCGCCCGGGTGATCGCCGGGGTGCGCTGCCGGATCAACGTGCTGCAGACCTCGCGCGGCGTCGGGCTGGTGATCCGCCTGCTCTCGCCCTTCCAGGCGACGCTGAAGAAGCTCAACCTCCACCCTTCCCTGCGCAAGCTGATCGAAAACAAGCACGGGCTGATCATCGTCAGCGGCGCGACCGGCTCGGGGAAGTCGACGACGCTCGCCGCGCTGATCCAGGAGATCAACCTCTCCGAGACCCGGCACATCGTCACCATCGAGAGCCCGACGGAGTACGTGCTGACGCCACGCCAGTCGCTGATTCGCCAGCGTGAGGTGGGCCGCCACACGCCGTCGGTGTCCCAGGCGCTGCTCGACGCGCTCCGCGAAGATCCCGATGTCCTGATGGTCGGCGAGATGCGCGAGCCAGAGACGATGCGGCTCACCCTCAACGCCGCTGAGACGGGCCACCTGGTGCTGACGACGATGCACTCCGGCAGCTGCGCCGAGGCGCTGCAGCGGGTGGTCGCCGCGTTTCCTCCCGAGGTGCAGAGCGCGGTCAGCAGCCAGCTCGCCGATTGCCTGGTGGCGGTCGTCTGCCAACGGCTGCGCTTCCGCGACGACCTGGGGATGCTCGTCCCCGAGTGCGAGATCCTGATCGCCTCGTCGGCGATGCGCGGGGTGATCCGCCAGGGCCAGTTCTACAAGCTCGGCACGGTGCTCGAAGGCGGCGGGCAGGACGGCAGCTGGAGCTTTGCCCGGTACCACGACTGGCTGACCGCGAAGACCGACTGGTCGATGCCCGAGCGCAACGACGCCGCCGAGCCCGCGATCGAGACACCGGCTGCGGTTCCTCCCCTGCCCCGGCCGGTGAGCAAGCCCACCGTCGAGCGGTCTGCTGCGGTTCGAGCGCCGGTCGCCGCGACACCGCCGGCCGAAGCAGTGGTGGTGATCGACGAAGCCGACGATCTCGCCGACGTACTCGCGCAGCTCGACCGCAAGCGCAGCTGACGGCCGACGGGCCAGAGGCAGGTCGTCGTCGAAGTTGGGCCCAAGCCAGTTCTCGCGCCCGGCGACGATCATCCCTCTGCGCTTTCAGTTCTCGACCCGGGTCGCCGGCGAGCTTCCCGCGCCGAGCCAATCAGCGGCTCGAAATGGAGACTGGACTCACTCGGGTGCGCAGTGGGGCTAGGTTCCGCCCATGTCTGGCACCTCTGTGACCCACGCTGCGTTGCTCGCGCGCGAGCTGTCTTTGCCCCTGAACGGAGTCCGGGCGACCCTCGAGCTCCTCGATGGCGGTGCGACCGTCCCCTTCATCGCGCGCTACCGGAAGGAAGCCACCGGCGCGCTCGACGACGAGGCGATTCAGCGGATCGCGGATCACGCCACCGTCGTCGGCGCCCGGGAGTCGCGGCGGGCGGCGATCCTCAAGAGCCTCACCGAGCAGGGCGCGCTGACCGCCGAACTGGCGAAGGCCATCGCCGCGGCGACGACGCTGACCGAGCTCGAAGACCTCTACCTGCCCTGGCGTCCCAAGCGCCGCACCCGGGCCCAGGTCGCCCGCGAGCGCGGACTGGAGCCGCTGGCCCAGGTGCTGCTGGCCCAGGCTGCGACCTCGCCGTCCCGCGAAGCGTTGGGGCAACCCTACGTGGACGCCGCCAAGGACCTGCCGGACCTCGAAGCGGTCTTCGCCGGTGCGCGCGACATCGTCGCCGAGACGATCGCCGAGCGGGCGCCCTTGCGGGCGACGGTGCGGACGCTGTTCGCCACGCAAGGAGAGCTGGTGGTCGACGCCGCGCGCGGAGCGTCGAAGGCCCCGGAGCTCGAGAAGTACCGGGATCACCTCGGTCGCCGCGAGCGCGCCGAGCAGGCGCCGTCGCACCGGGTGCTCGCCGCCGAACGGGGAGAGGCGGAGTCGCTGCTCAAGGTGGCGATCGAGCTGCCGCGCGACGCGGTGACCGCGCGCCTCGCCTCCGCGGTGGTTGTGCCGAGGGCGGCCCAGGTCCTCGCCCGCGAGGTGGCGCTCGCGATCGACGACGCGATCGATCGGTTGCTGCTCCCTTCGCTCGAGGCCGAGTACCGCCGCTCGCTCAAGCAGCGCGCCGACGACGAAGCGATCCGCGTCTTCGCCCGCAACCTCACTGCGCTGCTGCTGTCGCCGCCGCTGGGGGGAAAGCCGGTGGTGGCGATCGACCCTGGCCTGCGCACCGGCTGCAAGGTGGTCGCGCTCGACGGCCGCGGGGAGCTCAAGGCGCAGCTGACCATCTACCCCCACACCGGCCGAGAGTCGGAGGCGGGCGTCGCGCTGGCCGCGCTGATCAAGACCCACGCGCCGGAGGCGATCGCGATCGGCAATGGCACCGCGGGCCGCGAGACCGAGACCTTCGTCCGCAAGCTGCAGGCCTCGGGGCTGGTGCCGCCGAAGCTGCGCGTGCTCAGCGTCAGCGAGGCCGGCGCGTCCGTTTACTCGGCCTCGGAGATCGCCCGCGAAGAGCTGCCCGGCGTCGACGTCACCCTGCGGGGCGCGGTGTCGATCGGCCGGCGCCTGCAGGATCCGCTCGCCGAGCTGGTGAAGATCGACCCGAAGAGCATCGGCGTCGGTCAGTACCAGCACGACGTCGATCAGCCGGCGCTCGCCGCCTCGCTCGACCGGGTGGTGGAGACGGTGGTGAACCGGGTCGGGGTCGAGCTCAACACCGCGTCCCCGACGCTGCTGCGCCACATCGCTGGCCTGGGGCCGGCGCTGGCCACGGCGATCGTCGCCCACCGCGCGACCCACGGCGCGTTTCGGACCCGGGCAAGCTTGCGCGAGGTGCCCCGGTTGGGCGCCCGCGCCTTCGAACAGGCGGCCGGGTTCCTGCGCATCCGAGGCGGAGACGAGCCGCTCGACGCCAGCGCGGTGCACCCCGAGCGCTATGGGCTGGTGGCGAAGATGGCGAAGAGCCTGGGCGTCGCGCGCGGTGAGCTGGTCGGCAACGAGGGCCTGGCCTCGAAGATCTCCGTCGCCAGCTACGTCGACGAGCAGGACGGCATCGGCCTGCCGACGCTGCAGGACATCGTCCTGGAGCTGAAGAAGCCGGGCCGGGACCCGCGCGCCGAGTTCACCGAGGTGGGCTTCGACCCCGGCATCACCGAGCTGTCACACGTGAAGGTCGGGCTGGTGCTCAACGGCATCGTCACCAACGTCGCGGCGTTCGGCGCCTTCGTCGACATCGGGGTTCATCAAGACGGGTTGATTCACGTCAGCGAGCTGGCCAACCGCTTCGTCAAGGACCCGGCCGAGATCGTCAAGGTCGGCGACAAGGTGAAGGTCAAGGTGCTGCAGGTCGACGAGCCGCGCAAGCGGATCGCGCTGTCGATCAAGGCGCTCCAGGCCGGCGCGGTCAGCCCCGGCCCTGCCCAGGGCGCATCCCACGCCCCAGCGCCGACGAAGTCCGCCCAGCCGTTCAACAACCCCTTCGGAGCGCTCAAGCGCCGCGACTGAAGCTTGAGGGCGGACGATCTCGCCCGGCTCGAGCGCGGGCGCAGCTTGTCGTGCGGACTAAGCCGCCGACTGGGCGGCGGCGACGGGCGCCGGGTCGTAGTCGAGGTTGGGCCCGAGCCACCGTTCGCACTCGGCGAGGCTCATCCCTTTGCGCTTGGCGTAGTCCTCGACCTGGTCGCG